>OMTP01000010.1 GCA_900313955.1 uncultured Lachnospiraceae bacterium
CTAAGTGAAGGAAGAAGGCCTTTGTGCGAAGCGGCGAAGTGACCCACCCGTGAACAGTAACGAGCTCAGGTTACAGCTCACACGTTGGCTAACAGGCGCCATGTGGAAAGCACTTCCGAAGTGGATCATCACGGGGATGTCCGCAGAGGAAATGTTTTCCACATGGCGCCCTGGCTGAGGTATGAACTGCAGCGAGTTTGCACGTACGTCCGGTGCCGAAAAAATACAGTCAAAAATTATCACGGTGATAATTTTTGACTGTATTTTATTCTGCTTCCCCAATGATCTTACTGCTGTCTGAGAAGAATCTTCTCGATCTCACTGTAATCGTAATCTCTCTGCTCGAAATCTGCTTTCGCTTTTGTCTTCTTCTTCGCCGGGGCCTTCTTTGTGGCCGGCGAATAGTTTTCGCGGATTGCAGTAATGAGCCATCCGGACATGTTCTTGATTTCCGAAGAATTCTCGTTCATGACCGCAACTGCATTTTTCACGCGGTCGATGTCATAATCGGCAGCTTCTGAAATAGCGCGGATGTCCTTGACAGGGAGCTTGGACCCGACAAGAGAGCGAACCTCGAAGTAAAATTCCATCTTATCATCCTCCGTGAGTTCGCGCGGAGCAGCTGCATTTTCAGGAATACCTCCGTCCTTGAGGACAAGCTCCTTCTTATGAATGGACTTATTTTTCTGAACAAGGAAATTGAGTCCAACGACGCGGCCCCCGCGGCCCTGCTTGACCGTCTCATACTCAACCTGCATGTCAGAAGTCTCATTGATCTCCTTGCAGGCGACGTCGATCACGCGGTTGCGGAAATCGCTCCATCGGTTGAACTGCTTCTCAGGCGAGCGCTCCACGGCTTTGTCGTAATCTGGTGTCTCGGTTCCTCTCAGAACCCGTTGGACAGAATCGAGATTGGCATTGACGACACCCATCTCCAGCTTGAGCTCCGACAGTGAGAAAGACACCTTGAAGAGATCATCATCTCGCTCCTTCCCCTTGGGATAGTAGCACTTGGAACTCAGCACTTCGTAGAGGCGGAAGGAGTAGGCGCTCTTGAAATTCAGCATGGTCGGCAGCTGCAGGATCGTGTACTGCTGGTGCAGATTTTTGAGATACTTCTTGAGATCACTGTTGAACTTGACCGTGAAAATGCCGTCTTTATAGGAAGCCCGCGTGATGACAGTGACATAATCGAATTCGTGTCTCTCAGGATCCGACCAGCCGACTGTTCTCGAGGTCATCATCTTGGCCACAGGTTCAAGCTGCTGGTAAAATGAACCGTCATTGCCATTGGGCAGAAGATGGCGCAGCTCACTGGCCCTCATGCTGCAGATGAGGTCTCCACTGCCCGTATCCTCTGTAAATTCCATTCTCTGCATCTTCGTGAGAGCAATGGATGTGAGTTTCATCTCCAAGAGAGAAGATTTATATTTGGAACCAATCAGAAAGTTGGATTTCGCGTACTCTGAATTCTCATAAGGTACGATCTCTGTCCCTTCCACTTTCGGGTTCTCATCCTGTGTCTTAGCCATACCAGCCTCCTCAGGTGAAAAGTTCACAGTTGTTTCTTGACGAAGACTCTTCCCCTGTGAACTCCCCCGCGATCGCCCTTCTACGAAATCCGCGTTCAAATCTACAAATCTGCGTCAATAACACAACTATTATGACCGTTTGAGGCATATCTGTCAAGTCCTGATCTACAAATCTGCGTCTGAAATCTACAAATCTGCGTTTAAAAAATCCCTTTCTTCAGTCTACCACGTTCGGCCACTGAAAATCTACAATTTCATCGGCACTTTCTCTCGATCCATCTACGTATTTGTCCGCAAGTTCCCTTTCCTGCCTTTTTGTCGCTACTTTTTCATTCTACATTTCCGCGTCACTTTTGTCTTTCCATCTACATTTTCCTCGTCATCTTCCCCGATTTTACGCAGGAAAGATGGCAGCCTCAGCTACCAATCTACATTTTTAGCGTCAATTTCCCTGTTCATCTACATTTTCTGCGTCAAATTCTATGAAAATGCTTTGGTTCATGGCTCTTCTCAGCGTCCCGGATCCGGCCCTGGACATCAGAAAATGCCTCTTCATCTCAGGTAATCCTGTCTATAATCTACGTTTTTGTCGTCAAGTTCCTGTTTTTCCCTTTAGATCCATCCGTATGCTCATCCTTTCTACGTTTTTGTCGTCAGGTTTCTTCTCTATCTACATTTTTGTCTGCAATAAATCCATTTCTCACGCTCATCTACATTTTCAGCGTTAAAATATCTGATGATATCTACATTTTTATCGTCAAGTTTCATTTTCCATAGGGATGCAGGGCAGTTCCCTGCTGCGCGGAAAACCATCTGCAGCGGCGAATTATCCTTCCGGAACATCCTGCCCCTTTTCATCGCCTTCTTCATTTTCCCTGAATCAAACTTAACGACAAAAATGTAGATAGGATGTACTTATTTGACGGCGAATCTGTCGATTTCCGGTGAACTTGACGACAAAAACGTAGATGAAAGCATGAGATCTGACTCCATCCATGTAGATCGCATCCCAAACTTGCCGATGAAAACGTAGATTTACTTTTTAACTTGACGACAAATACGTAGATAGGATAAAGAACTTGACGACGAAATCGTAGATATGTTTCCTGAATTTGACGACAAATACGTAGATTTTTATTTTTTTATCACCGACAGAAACGTAGAATAGTCGCTTTACTTGACGACAAAAACGTAGAACAAGTAGGAAGTTGACGACAAATTCGTAGAATAAAGATCTACAGATCTGGCGTCAACTTCCTACGCATTTCCCTGCAACTATCTACGTTTTTGTCGTCAACTTCACGCGTCGTCAGTCTACAATTTTGTCGTCAACTTTCTACATTTTTGTCTGTAACTACCTACAAATTTGTCGTCAACTTCCTACACATTTATCAACGAAAAAAGAGCTGAAACCCGCATAAATAAAGGATTTCATCTGCTCCTAATAAATAAAGAAATATGTTGTTTAAATAAATAATAATAATAAAAAACAACAACACCATAGAGTGTTGTTGTTTTTGCAGGATACAATTATTTAAACGACAAAAATGTAGATGACTTTCACGTGAAATTATTCTTCTTCGACATCCTCATCCATATTTTCAAGCAGGATTTTCTCCATCTCATCTAACTGCAGACGGAAGTGTCGAATAGACTCCAGGGCCGCATCTCTCTCTTCATCTGTCTTTGCCAGGGCAAGTTTTTTCAGGTAGGCACCTTCCAGTGAAAAAATCTTATCAACATAGGTGTTGGGTGCAGATCTTTTTGACGGTTCCCTGGTGTCAGCGGCAGGTTTTTCTCCTTCGCCTTTCTTTACAGAGGAAACCATATTGCTGAATTCGCTGCGGGTGATTGTGCGGTCAGGATCGGCAGTACAGAGATTCCTGACATTTTGAGCCAGATGAATCTGTTCCTCAGGCCCAAGCTTCACAGCGGCATAGAGTGTTGCGGGCGATAAACCAAACTCATCGAGAGCTAGAACCTCAGGTTCCAGCTTGGACAGGCCGTCGTAACGGTAAATCTGGGCCGGCGAGGCTCCACTTCCCAACATCTCAGAGATCTTCTGGATTTCCTCCTTTTTGCTGCCCTCGAAACCATCCGAAGCAAGGATTTCCCTGGCGTGGCGGATCTCATTGACCCAGAAGGTGGCGTCCTTGCGCCTTGTCAGGACGTTGGCATCTGCATGTTCGCGGAAGCGGATGTGGATATCTTCCGGATATTTCTTCTTTATGCACGGCACTGTCTTCCAGCCCAGAACCTGGGTCATGGCACGGTAGCGGCGATGACCGGAGATCAGCTCATATGTGCCGTCTTTTTTCTCATAGACGATGAGCGGCTCGAGCAGGCCGACTTTCTCAATAGAAGCGGCCAGTTCGTCGATCTGTTCCATGGGAAGTCCCTCATTTAAAGGGCTTGCCTCGATTTTATCGGCGGGAAGTTTGACAATGACTTCACCACCCATTTTCTCGGAAGTCATCTGCATACGCTTGCGGGCCATCTGCCCTGCAGGTGACTTTGAAAAATCCATTGCCATTAAGCCTCACCTCCATTTTCAGCGCGGTCAATGAGTTCCAGATAGAAGCGGTAGAGATTTTCCGTGACCGCACTCATGCGATAGGAAGCAAGCGGCGTCGCAAAAGCCCCCGCATTTTCCATATCGGCACTGTCACGGATGGTCTCGTGAAAGACGGATTCACCAATGGTCTCCTGAAAGATTTGCTTGTTGAATTTCTTGAGGGAGCGCGCCTTGATGTCCCTGTTGAAGAGGACGCCCAGGAGGCGGATGTCGTGCCCCTCCGAATTGACAAGAGCGAGCGAGTCCGTGACCATGTTGACCGACTTGAAAGACGCCTGGTCAGTGACGGGAACCACAGCGTAGTCAGCGTAGAAATAGACCATCATGACGATATCCAGGTCAGACGGCGGCACATCAAAGAAAATTACGTCGTAGCGGTCCTCAAGTCCCTCAAGATGCTTTTGAAGGAAGAAGGGATCCTCCGCTGCGATATAGAAAATGTCATTGCCGGCGGGCATGACGTCCATTGTGTACTTGTCGTTTCTTCTGAAAATGCGGCTGACTTTGGATGAGGTTGCCTTGTAGGTGTAGCAGGCATATTCCCCCGTCATGTAAATGGCCTCCT
Source organism: uncultured Lachnospiraceae bacterium (assembly GCA_900313955.1). Taxonomy (GTDB): domain Bacteria; phylum Bacillota; class Clostridia; order Lachnospirales; family Lachnospiraceae; genus Chordicoccus. Next base: position 4,673 of record OMTP01000010.1, read on the forward strand.
CGGCCGGATATTCTTCTTTCAGAACTCCGGCCAGGGACTTGTGATCCTCCGGGTCATACTCACCTGTACCCCCGAGCAACTGATCCGCCAGATCATCCTGCTGGTCGCAGCCAATGATGAGGACCCTCTTCCCGTCGTTCGCAAAAAAAGCAGCTGTATTAATGGTCAGCTGCGTCTTACCCACGCCGCCCTTGCGGGCCGTGAAGCAGAATTTTGCCGGTGTCTTCATAAAATCTCCTTTATTCAATGGAAAATTATCACCGTGATAATTTATCAGCTCCTTGTTTCCAAAGAAGATTTTATCACGGTGATAATTTTTTGTAACTATTGAAAGGGAAAAACTTTGTATTTCTTTGCGTGACTGTTACTGTTCACGGGTGGCTCACTTCGGCGCTTCGCACAAAGGCCTTCTTCCTTCACTTAGTAATTTTCGCCG
>OMTP01000018.1 GCA_900313955.1 uncultured Lachnospiraceae bacterium
GCGGCGAAAATCGAATGCGCTCCGGAAGAAGGCCTTTGTGCTCCGCGCCGGGGTGACCCGTGAACTGTAACGACAAAAGAGAAAGAAAGAGGATACATAGGAAATATGCTTGACGTAAGTCTGCTTGGAACCGGAGGGATGATGCCCCTCCCCAACCGCTATCTCACATCCTGCCTCCTCAGATACAATGGGAGCAATGTGCTCATCGACTGCGGAGAGGGGACACAGACGGCCCTGCGCCGCCGGGGCTGGTCCTGCAAGCCGATCGACACGATCCTTCTCACGCATTTTCATGCGGATCACATCGCCGGCCTGCCGGGGCTTCTTCTCACTATGGGAAATGCGGAGCGCACGGAGCCGGTCACCATCATCGGTCCCAGGGGCATCGACCGCATTTTACAGGCGGTGAGGACCATCGCGCCTGAGCTTCCCTTTGAGACGAAGACGCTGGAGATCGAGGAAAATGAGCAGACATTTTCAAGGAATGGCATGGAAATGACGGCTTTCCGCGAGAAGCACGGCATTGTCTGCTACGGCTGGGAGATCCACATTCCGCGCCAGGGCAAGTTCAATGTGGAGGAGGCGAAGCGGCGCAGCATTCCCCTCAAGTTCTGGAATCCTCTGCAGAAGGGGGAGACAATCACGGACGAGGACGGCACGGTCTATACGCCGGACATGGTTCTGGGCGCCGACCGGCCGGGCATCAAGATGGTCTACGCGACGGACACGCGCCCCGTGCCGGCCATCGCCGAACATGCCAGAAACGCTGACCTTCTCATCTGCGAGGGCATGTACGGAGAGGACGGCATGGAGGCCAAAGCCCGCGAGCACAGGCACATGACCATGCAGGAGGCTGCGAGGATCGCCCAAGAGGCTCAGCCCCGCGAGATGTGGCTCACCCACTTCAGCCCCTCCGTCGTCCACCCGGAGGACTACCTCGACAAGATCCGGGCCATCTTCCCTCGCACCATCGTGCCCAAGGACGGAAGGACCACAAGCATCGCGTTTCGGGAAGAGTGAGGATCTGCACTGGGTGGTGAAGAGAAGATGTGTAAAAAAGTCTCTTCCCTCCCGGATAACATAGGGTCCTCTCCGATGGATATTTCTGCTTTGCTGTTTTTTGCTGATTTGTAACTATTGAGGACGGGCTCCTGCGAAGTGAAAAACACGGTCTCATCGACGCATCAGCGCTTGCATGAAGGAGATGAGGACATGTTTTTCTCAGAGCAAGGGAGTCCCCCTGAAGAGTTACGCTGATTTTTTGATTCCCATGTGCGGTGGATTAGGGTAATGACTGCCCGGCATTATGGAATAGAAAGGTATATGAATACCATGAATGGACATGTAGATATTCTCGCGATCGAGAGCTCCTGCGATGAGACCGCCTGCGCCATCATCCGTGACGGCCGCGAGGTTCTTGCTAATGAGATTTACACGCAGATTAAGTTTCACACGGTCTACGGCGGCGTCGTTCCCGAGCTGGCCTCCCGCAAGCACATCGAGAAAATGAACTATGTCATCAAGGCGGCCCTCGAGACCGCGAAAATGACTCTGGATGATGTGGACGCGATCGCTGTCACCTATGGCCCGGGCCTGGTGGGAGCCCTTCTGGTCGGTGTCGCCGAGGCCAAGGCCATCGCCTGGGCCGCTCACAAGCCCCTCATCGGCGTCAACCACATCGAGGGCCACATCTCAGCCAACTATATTGAGCATCTTGAACTTAAGCCCCCCTATCTTGGCCTTGTCGTCTCTGGCGGCCATACCCACCTCATGATCGTGAAGGACTGGGATCAGTTCGAGATTCTGGGACGCACCGTCGACGACGCGGCGGGAGAGGCTTTTGATAAAGTTGCGCGCGCCATTGGTCTGGGCTATCCGGGCGGCCCCAAGGTCGACAAGCTGGCAAAAGAGGGCAATCCGGACGCGGTCATTTTCCCCAAGGCCAGGGTCCACGGCTCCGAGTATGACTTCTCTTTCTCGGGACTCAAGAGCGCTGTCCTCAACTATCTCAATCACGCAGAAATGACCCATGAGGAAATCAATAAGGCTGACCTGGCTGCCAGTTTTGAGAAGGCTGTCGTCGACGTCCTGGTCGAGCACACCATGGCGGCGGCTAAAAACTGCGGCATCCGCGAAGTGGCTATGGCCGGCGGCGTCTCCGCCAATAGCGCCCTGCGCGGTGCCATGTCAAAGGCATGTGAGGAGCGCGGATACAAGTTCTACATGCCGTCCCCCATTTTCTGCACTGACAACGCCGCCATGATCGGCGTTGCCGCCTACCACGAGTTCGAGAAGGGCCATACCCGCGGCTGGGATCTCAACGCCGTGCCGGGACTTAAGCTGGGAGAGAGGTGAGCCCATGGGGACGTCGCTTGTGGGTTCATGCTGCTTTCCTGTGTTACCGGCTTAGAAAATGCGGATGAGGACGCAGGGAGGTAGCTCCTGCCATCATTTTCTTTTTCTGTGTGACTACCTGGAAAATGCAGGTTGTGTAGCTGCAGTGTTTTCAAAGTTGGCGAGGTTGTGATTTTGGCGCATGAAACTGTGCCGGAAAGTGAGTTTTGTGGATGACGACAGCAATTATCCTGGCGGCGGGCCAGGGCAAGCGGATGGGAACGAAGACGCCCAAGCAGTTTCTTGAGATCGACGGAGTGCCCATGATCGTCAGGACCCTGCGCGTCTTCGCGGAGAGCCAGAAGATCGACCGGATCGTGCTCGTGACGTCGAAAGACTACATGGATTACTGCCGCCTTGAAATTGTCGAAAAGTATCAGATTCCCAAGGTAGAGGCCATCGTCGAGGGCGGGGCGGAGAGATACAACTCCGTCTGGAATGCCCTTCTTGCCTGCGAAGACGCGGACTATGTCATGATTCAGGATGGGGCCCGCCCCTTCATCACGGAGGAAATTCTTCAGCGCACCGATGAGGCTATGAGAAAGTACGGCGCCGTCGCAGTCGCCGTGCCCTCCAAGGACACCATCAAGATTACGGATGACGAGGGCAAAGTGATCGACACGCCCGACCGCGCCCACGTCTGGAACATCCAGACTCCTCAGGCCTTCCGCTACACCCTCATCCGCAGGGCCAATGAAATTCTCATGTCCGTTCCCGGCGGCATGACCGGCGTCACCGACGACGCAATGATCGTCGAGAGGAGCGGCCTCTCCGACGTCCACCTGGTTATGGGGTCCTACGCCAACATCAAGATCACGACGCCGGAAGATCTTCCAAAGAATTGAGGAACCCAAAGGCACGGTTCTAATCGTTCCACGCAATTGGCAGGCACCATTAGAACTGTCCCTTTGGGTCCCGGCCGTTACAGTTCAAGGGGCACCCCGGCGCGGAGCACAAAGGCCTTCTTCCAGAGCGTATTCGATTTTCGCCGCCTGCTTTTGCGGCGAAAATGACTAAGTGAAGGAAGAAG
>OMTP01000103.1 GCA_900313955.1 uncultured Lachnospiraceae bacterium
TTCGCCGCTGAGGACATGTTTTTCTCTCCGCAAAGAGCCCGTCCTGAACAGTTACGATTAGTTCAGTTTCATTGTCTGCTCAATCTCTTCCTTAATCTCTGCCCTGTGGTCCTTGAGCAAAAGAAGCTTATTGTAGTGGTAGAATGCTTCATTCCCATTGTCGTTCACAAATGGCAGACAGACCCCGCCCTCGGTCAGCTGGGTGAGAAACATAACCAGCTCCTGCCCCTCGCCGTACGTGTTGGCAAGAAAATGGAAGCTGTTTGTGAGGGCATCCCCACACTCTCTGATTTTTTCCTGGCGGGCAGCTTCCCGGGCGGCGAACCAGGACTTGATTCGATCTGCAGCAGGATCTGTCCGGCATGAAGAAGTCCCTGCGGCAGCGAGGGCATCGTGTACGCCGGGAATTTTCTGCGTCAGAGTTCCGGATCCTTCAGTATTACCTTCATCCGACGCCATGGTCTCTTTTAACAAGTCTTTGAGCGCCGCAATGACGCTCTTGTCCCGGCTCATTTGTCGCCGATCTTCGATACCGGCTTTTTTGGCATTTTCGAGAGCAAATGTGCAGCTTTCGATGGCATCGGTGAGTGCGTCGCTGGCGGAAAGAGAGCCACTTCTCACCTGAGGAAGCATTTTCTTCAAAATACTGAAAATGGATTTTTGCGTGGCGAGGTCCTCTGCGTAGGTGCGGAAGTTGCTGTTCAGGCGGTCGGTCAAAAGGCCGAGGAGGCTCAGCTTTTCGTCAAAGGGAGCTTTGGCGAGTGTCTCGCCGCCCTCGGTGCAGGTGCCGCTTAAAATGTCCTCGATGCGGAAGAGGTCCCGGTAGCGGAGATAGAGCTCGTAGTAACTCGTGAAGGAAGCGGCGATATCGGTATCCTGCACGTACTGGACGACCAGATCCTCGGTCACTTTTTTGCCGAGCTGTTCGTAGACGCAGATCATGCGGGAGAGATCTTCCCAGCCGCGGGCTGTGACAAATCTCTTGCCGTCAAGATCCTGATGGATGGAATAAAAATGCTCCCTGCGGATGCTGAGATAAGCGAGAATCGCGCCGTGGACGCCCTGCGCAACGGCATAGTTGCGCCATGGCTCCAGATCTTCCTCGACGTAAATCCTTTTTACACGGTCCAGGGTTACGATGTCGAAGTCCCGAACAGATTTGTTGTACTCGGGCGGGTTGCCTGCCGTCACGACGACAAACCCATCGGGGATGCGGTGGGTGCCGAAGGTCTTGTATTGGAGGAACTGCAGAAGGGTCGGCGACAGGGTCTCCGAGACGCAGTTGATCTCGTCGAGGAAGAGGATGCCCTCGCGGACGCCCGACCGCTCGATTCTATCGTAGACGCTGGCGACGATCTCGCTCATTGTATACTCCGTGACCGAGTACTCGCGCCCGCCGTAAGTATGCTTCACAATATAAGGCAGGCCGATGAGACTCTGCCTGGTATGATGGGTCATGGTGTAGGAGACCAGATTGATCCCCATCTCGGACGCCACCTGCTCCATGATGGCCGTCTTGCCGATGCCGGGCGGCCCGATGAGAAGGATCGGCCTCTGCTTCTCAATCGGAATCGCGTAGTCGCCCGCCGCATCCTTCGTCAGATACGCCTCGACCGTATCCTTAATTTCCTGCTTCGCCTCACGAATATTCATACCTTGCTCCTTCTTCTGTATTCTCTGCAGTTCGATCTCTATACCTGCTCCAGGCAGATCAATGACTCTGACAGTCTCTCTTCTCAAAACGCCGATTAAATTCGCTTACCTGCTTCTGGCAGAGAAACGTCTCTAACTTTTGCTCTCTTCTTTCAGGAAAATGGGCACCACCCACGGCGGTATCTCTTTTTCAGCAACTAAATCATCTCTCGAGAAGACAAATGCGGTCTCGTAAGGCGTGGGGGTCTTCGGATATGTTCCCAGGCCGTCAGTGAAGTAAATGAGTCCTTTCAGATCCCGCATATCTCCTTGATTCAGCAACTTTTCTACATAAGTAAAGACCGGCCGGAAGTCGGTTCCGCCGCCGCCCTGGATGTGGAAGCCGCTCGCGTAGTCTTTCATTTCCTCGGCCGACGTCAGCACAGTATCGCTTCGCACCTGCGTGTCCGCCAGGAGGATATGGATCCTGCCCTTCTTAAAATAGAGATTTCCTCCGAGCAGCACGTCCGCTGTCTCTTTTAAGAATCTCGCCATCTGACCGTCTGCGACGGACGCAGAGGTGTCGATGGCGATGACAAAATCCCTGACCTTCCTGCTGTCCGTGTACTCATTTTCCTCGATGAGGGGCATGTTGCCGTAGTGCTCAAGGCCAAAGCAGTAGTAGCCGTAGTCGAAGGAATCCGGGTCAATGCGGCACTCCTCGCGCTCGACTGCAAAGTGGCGCAGGAGCTCGTGGTAAGTACGGCGGCGACGCACAGAGAATGTCAGCATCTGGTCGAGCCCACCGGCCGCAGAAGATCCCTTTTTTCCTTCCGCGTCCATATTCTCCCGCACTTGCTTTGCCTTTTTCTTCCACTCCTCCTCCTTCTGCTTCATTTGCTCAGGAGTAAGGTTTCGGCGCTTCTCATCTGCATGCTGTTTTTTTCTGTCGCGGTACCAGAAGCTGTGGTCATCAACCAGGAACTCCGTGGTCATTTTCATGAGGAGATCGTAAGGAAGGCCGCCCTTGTTTCTTACTTCCACAAAATATTGAAAGAGGCGCTCGGCCGTGAGGATTCTGACCTCATTTTCCAGACGGGTATAGCACTCCTCGCGAAACGAATCGGGCGTGCGGCGCACTGCGTCGGCATCCATCCCGTCCAGGATGTGCTCGACCGCGATGTCACATGCCAGGTCCCAGAGCTCGTGATTCTTGTCATACGAATTCCCGCGCGGCTCGTGCAGATCAAAGAGGTAAGCCGCTTCCTCAGATGCGACCGCGTGGAAATCGCCTGCGCTCTGCTCGTTGAAGTCAAAAGCTTTCACTGCGGCGCGTGTGGTCTGCTCCGGGATGAAGCGGTTTTGCTGGTTTTCCAATGGATCGGTCTCATCCTGCCTTTTGGCCTTCTCGAGTTCAGAAAGAGTGACTGGCCGCTCGGCCTCAACATGCGCCTCCGCCTCATGCACATGCCTGAAAATGCAGTGCAAAATGAGGTGCATGTATGCCCGATTCACCATATAGGGATGCTGCAGATATGTCTGCATAAGAAAATGCGAGTTATAGAAAAATGATTCGGAATCGGTTCCCAGCCTCCGGGTTGATGTGTCAAAGACAAAGGGCATGGAGGAGAGAGCCGGAGCCATGTAGCGGAAGGCAAGATAGAGCTCTGCCTCGGATTCGTGCAGTATCTTCAAGGATAATTTTTCCAGATCTTCTCTTTGGCGCATAGAATCCTTTCTTGTATGGCAGTCTGGCAGTGGGCGATCGGGGACAGTCCTTGCGGTCACGTTCCAAAGGAACTTTGCTAACCGCCCCGGTGGTTCCGCTTGAAGAAAGCCACGAGAACTGTTCCCAGTGACTCGTCATGTGATCGCTCTGCTGCGTAGTTTGCATTTACAGGTCGCCCAGATCAAAGGCATTTTCCTCGGGGGCAGCGGTAGAAGTGCCCAGGAGTTCCATGACTTTGGCGGCCTTCTCGACTTCATGCCGGCCGGTCAGCATTTTCAAAAGCTCATCAGAATGATCCTTCAGATAAGTCAGGTATTGCTCGCGTCGCCTGGGCAGGAGCTTATAAGGCCAGACCAGGCGTCCATAGGCGATGCGCGCTGCGGTGGCGAAGCTTCCCGGCATGCCTGTCACGGTCTCAAACTTGCGGTCGTAGTCGATGAGGTCGATCCCGCGCCGCGTGACCACTTCCCGATACCCCATACCTGCTCCGATGATGTGGTAATGAAAGTCCCGCGCATGTGTGTCCTCTCGAAACTCGTCATAATAAGAGGGAAAGATTAAATCGACCTCAGGACTTTCGGAGGTAGACACTTTTGCCTGCCCGGAGCAGGTAGAAATATCTGACTTGGATCTTTCTTTACCGGGATCCGCCAGAGGAAAGTTAGAGAACTTTACCTGCTCTAAGCAGTTAGAGGTATCAAATCTCTCGAAACCCGGCGCGGAAAGCCAGATGTGGACGTGCAGTTCTGCGCCGGAGTCGCCGATGAGGTCTTTCAGGATCTGATAGCTGCCGCGCTTTATGTGAAGCTCGATCACCGCGAGGGAAGTACACTCGCGGATGGCCCCTCCGTCGTAGCTCTCAACACTGTCGGTCAGTGTCAGCTTCTCGAGCCCTGTGCAGTTGTAGAAGGCGTAGCTGCCGATGCGACGGATTGTGTCCGGAAGAGTGATGGACTTGATCCCTTTATGATTCTCGAAAGCGTGGGAGGCGATGGCAGTTACCGGACGTCCCTGCCACGCAGGAGGGATACCAAGGTGAAAAGAGCGGGCATTTTCTGAATCGCATGTCCAACCGGTGACGACAGCCTCTGCGCCAGTTTCATTTTCCCTGAATGTGAGCCCCATGCCTTGCAAGTCCTCCTTCATTTTCCATGATTGCATTGCAACTGTTCAGCAGGCCTGACGAAGGCGCGATAAAAAAGCACTTCCGAAGTGGACCTTTGAGGGGTGGCCGCGGAGGAAGTGCTTTTTTATCGCACCTTTCCGTCGGGTCCTGAACAGTTACATTGCATTCATTATAGCATGGGAAGGATGAAGGGGGAGATGCATTCTTTCTTTGTAACGATTCTGGATGGGCCCCTGTGTTCCTGTTCATGGGTGGGTCACTTCGCTGCTTCGCACAAAGGCCTTCTTCCTTCACTTAGTCATTTTCGCCGCAAAAGCAGGC
>OMTP01000194.1 GCA_900313955.1 uncultured Lachnospiraceae bacterium
TCCACTCCGGAAGTGCTTTCCCAGGGGAACACGCTGGATGACCCGTGAACAGTAACGCTTTTTCATAGTGGATGAAGAGATATACGGAAGAAACTTTTAAAATCATGAAAAAGCTGCATATAATATTATTGGATTTGCAATGTTCCTGCAAGTTTTGTTTCATATACTGACATTATGAAAAGTAAAGGGGGACGATCCAATGTACTAACTAACCAGATGCTTTTATTCATGGGTAAGGGCGATTGCTAAGTACTCAATATTTTTACAGAACTAAAGGAGATAAACTATGAAGATAAAACATAGGATTTTGTCTATTTGTCTTGCGGTAGTGCTTCTTATTTGTACGTTTTCATCGGTTGTTCAAGCTGCGGAGTCCTGCAATGACCAGAACAGTGATTCTACCGTCATGCTAAACGAATTTGATTTAGCAGCTCAATTTTCAAAGGAAAGCGAAAAGGCTCTTAAAGATAGAGGATTTTCATCATCAGAAATCAAAAAAATCAAGAATTATAAAGAAGTCTTCGAGAAGCATATTAAGAAGCTCTCAGTTATTGGCATCTATTAATTTCTCGGTTGGAATAGGTGGTGGAGACGCATCTATTTCCTTTACTGTAGGCACAGTAGTTGCTGCCTCGAAGAAAGGTAGTGTGTTGATTTCGTAATACGAAAGAGAGTAACTTACCATTATGAGTAGTTGCTCTTATTTTACCGATATACTAAAAAATGAATGTTTGGCTCAGATATTTTCTTATCTATATACAATATGTCGGAGATGCAAAATGAATAAAAACTACATATTTATGGTTATTCTCTTGATAATCATTATCCTCTTATTGGCTATCATAATATGGCAAAACAACGAGATTCTTTCTCAATTGAATGTAACCGGTAATTACTTGTCCGACAAAATCGACACTTTATCATCATATATAAAGATGCTGGATGGAGCGGGAAAATGATTCCTGCATTCTCCATGCTGATTAAGCAGGGCACAGCCTGCGCCGTTGAGGGCGATATCAAGGTTGCGCAGGTCAGCCAGGTGTGGGTGCGGGCCTTACTTTAACAAATTGTTCTAAGCAATGGTTATTAATAGCTGACTTATCAGGTTATAAATACTAAAGAGGAATAGAGTATGTCATGTATTATCTGTAAAAATGTCCATAAGACTTACGGCCATGGCAAGAACAGTACTCATGCTGTGCGTGGAATATCCGCCACTTTTGAAAGCGGTCAGTTCTATAGTATTATTGGCAGGAGCGGTTCTGGAAAGAGCACTTTTCTGCATATCCTGGGAGGTATTCTGGCTCCGGATGAGGGAACTGTATTATACGACTCCTGTAACTTGGGAGAATTGAATGATGTGGAAAGAGCAAAAGTGCGGTTGAAGCAGACAGGATTCGTGTTTCAGGATTATCAACTTCTTCCGGAACTTACAGTAAAGGAAAATATCCTTGTACCTGCAATCCTGGATCACAGAATACTGGATGAAGATTGGTGCAATAAGATTATGGCACAGCTTGAGATTACGAGCATGGCCGATCGGTATCCATCGGAGGAAGGGAGATATTGATTGAATAATAAGGACGAAATGGCTATGGGTTTTCTCGCCAGGAAGTGTTTTCGTGAGAAGCATTTGACTTTGGTCATATTTCTGATTACGTCACTATTTTTTATTTCGGCCTTTCTCTCTGAGAGTTATACTTTTACAGCGCAGGAGATTAGAAAAGAGATCTATGGCTGTCACACGGGAGCCGCATTTAATATTTCCAAGGAGTCAGCTGATGCGATCACACGTCATCAGGCAGTGACAAACAGCGGAACAATGAGTATAAGCGGAACGATTCTTAATACTGATAAGGAGGCATTGGGGTATATCGGATGCGTCGATCGCAATTTTGAAGAGCTGGAAAAGATCCAATTTCTGGAAGGAAGTTGGCCTCAGAAAAGCGGGGAGATTGCCGTTGAATATTCGCTCTTAGATATGTTGCATATCCCTTATGCTACCGGAAATAAAGTGACATTTCGGATTGAGACAGCAGATAATCATATAGAGGATCAGACATACACACTTTGTGGGATCATGGACTCCTTTACTGAAAGCTGGGAAAAAGGTAATGGTGTTCTTGCAGGTGCATTAACTTATTCGGAAGACATTACTGGTACACGAGATATCTTCTTTTCGGGCGATTATAAGAACCGGATGGAAATGGAGGAACTTCAGCCTCTTGTTTTTGGTTCTAAGATGTCTGAGCTCGTTTATAACTCCGCATCCTTTCCGGAAGAAGAGCCGTTCTCTTTTGAATCGCTGATTAAGAAAGGAATGTTGACACTCGTCTGTGTGCTCTTTTCAGCTGCTTTTTTTATCTGTTTTCTGATCAGTTCATCGCGCAGTGGTATGCGGAGGATCCGCATACTTCTTTTGATCGGTGGGAATAAAAAAGAATTAAATCGTGGTGCCGTAAAAGAGACTGTCAAATCATGGTCCATCGGAGCCGGATTAGCTCTTTCCCTATGCGGTTTCACAGGTGTGATTATGTCTATTGTTGTTCATCTTCGCACTCTGCGCTTTCATCTGACTTGGATTCCCTTTGTGGCTGCCATATTTCTATCTCTTCTTATCGTGATGGCAGGCAGAGCTTTTAACAGATTCTTTCAAAACCATCGTGTGGAACATGAAAATGAAAGAAGAAAGCTGCTTGTGCAGGTGGTTTCTCTGTCTGCTCTTGTTCTTGCAGTATGCACGATTACGGTCGTCATGCTTTATAAAAACAGAAAGTTTTTCCTGGAATCGGAGCGCTCGTGGATTCATCTGTTTCGACTGCTCGGTACCGAAGACAGTGTCATAAGACTCGCCTACAGGAGCTTCTGGACAAAATGGATGTGGCTTCTTGTCTTCCTACTTAACGCGACATGCATACCATTTTTCTTCCTTATAGACAGCAGAGGTACCTTTAGGGGGAGTGGATTTCTTAAGATGTGGAGGTCTGTTTTTGCTTATAGTTCCCATCGTTTTCCGATATTTTTTCTCATAGTGGGCCAGGTTTTGTATCTGGTCATTAACTGGTGTATACTAAGAACAGATCCTGTGCGGGAAGACCGGAAGGACTGAGGAGGCATTTTCGTGGCAAAGATTATAATTGTCGATGATGACAAGGATATTCGCTGGGGCATTTACCGGCTGTTAAAAGATAGGTATGCGGTACTTGCATTTTCAACAGGGGAAGAAGCACTGTCGGCGGTTCGAACTGGGCAGGCAGATTTGTGCCTTTTGGATGTCAACCTACCGGACATGAATGGCTTTGAATTGTGCAGGAAAATCCGGGAAATCTCGATCATTCCAATCATTTTCATTACAGTGAATGATGATGAGGCTTCTCTGGAAGAGGGGATCTTGAGCGGAGGGGATGATTATATTCGTAAGCCATTTTCCAGCAGAGAGCTTATGCTACGTGTTCTCGCCCAGCTGCGGCGGGAGGAATATCAGAAGAAATCTGAGGAAAAAATTTTGACTCGCGGACCATATTCTCTCAATTTGTCAGAGCATTCCTTCAATGTAGCAGGAGAGCCCTGTATTTTAACGGAAAATGAATACAATCTGCTTTTGTGCTTAATGCGGAGAAGCGGGTGTCTTGTGACGAGAAATATTCTTTTGTCGGAAATATGGGATATGAACGGGCGGGATGTGGAGAACAGCAATCTGACGGTCTGTATTTCGAGGCTCAGGAAAAAGCTGATCAAAATGAGCGGGCGCGATCCTGTCCGCACCATCAAAGGTGTCGGGTATAGGTTTAATCCTGTGCAGGAGGAAAGATGACTGTTCTGGATTGGTTATAAGCGTAGAGAAAAACACGTGCTCAGCGGTGCGATTCACGATATCATGAAGCCGATGAGAACGGGTTTTTCTCAAAACAAGAACGTTCTCCTAAATCACTACAGAAACGGATTTTATGACTCATGAGGAAGGATTTATGGAAAGAAAAAGAGCGATAGCAGATATAGGATTGGTTCTCACCTGTCTGTTTCTCGTAGTGGGGATGCAAATTTCATCTGTTCGATATGCGGATCGGCAATGCCGCAGTTTTCTGGGAGTTCTGTCGGAAGAACCGTCAAATTCAATGACGGAACAGGTCGGGGTATGGCTCTCGCGGACAGGATCGAAGGCTGATCTGGAGGAGAAGGGCAGTCTGGTTCTGCAGCAAGCGGGGTATTCTTTTTCTTTTATAAGATCTGTGCAACGTGGGATGCTGAGGGCGAATGCTGCTTTTCTTTCCGGGACAGTTCTATGCCTGGCCTTTCTTATCGTCTTTCAGGTGCATGAGCACAGGAAAGCTGCTCTTCGATTTAGAGAGCTTTCCAGAAAAAATCTGGATCTTCAGAGGGAGATCGCTTCTTTGAAGGAAGAAGCTGTTATGATAAATAAGAGGACAGTTGAATATGAGGAGAACCTCTACCACCAGTTGAAAACGCCGCTCACTTCACTTAGTCTCTGTACCGATGTTCTGATTAAAGAGACGAAAGATGGAAAGACATCCATTCATGATGCAGTAGATGAGGTACGACTTCAGATCAAAAAGCTTTCAAGGCTTGTGACGATGTTTCTCAGGGATTCGCAGCTTGATGACAATCGGGCAAAATTTATGTATGAGCTCGCTTCATTGGATCTGATCATCGAAGAAGCACTGGATGATCTTCGTGCCGAGATAGCCGATAAAAAGATTGCGATTGACTGGGGGCACCCTTCGGAAAGTATCTTTTTACACTGTGATCAGGATTGGCTGCTCGAGTGTATGGTCACTCTTCTGGGAAACGCAGTCGAAGCCGTTTCGACTGGCGGGCGGATTGTCATCACTTTAAAAAGAAAAGGTTCCCAGGCGGAATGCAGAATTCTTTCAGAAGGCGTGTTCCTTGACAGGAGGATCCAAACTAAGATGTTTGAGCGCTATTATTCCACAAAAAGTGGACATTTTGGTATAGGCCTTCACATGGCGGAAACCATCGCGCAGAAACATCACGGCAATATTTCCGCAGATAATGAAGAAGGAAAAGGGGCTACATTTACTCTTATTTTGCCACTCCTGAATGGGACGGAAACCTACAATATTATATGAAGAATTGCATAATATTAGGGCCAATCATTTTTCGTGTGGGATTAGCCCTTAGAATGACGCCACAAAT
>OMTP01000034.1 GCA_900313955.1 uncultured Lachnospiraceae bacterium
GCCTGCTTTTGCGGCGAAAATTACTAAGTGAAGGAAGAAGGCCTTTGTGCGAAGCATCGAAGTGACCCACCCGTGAACAGTAACGATGCAGCAACTGCCTTCCTCTTCCTATGAGCCCACGAGCTACGTCCCCGTGGGCTCATCCCACAAAAAAACAGCCCCACCCTGCAGGGTGAGGCTGTTTCTATGTGCGAGCGGATGATGGGAGTCGAACCCACCTCCCAACCTTGGGAAGGTCGTATTCTACCGATGAACTACACCCGCATCTGAGCTATTATTATAGCTCAGTTTTTTGTTTTAGACAAGTACGAATTATTGTTCATCCGACGAATTATCTTCGGTTTCATCGGAGCCGTCGTCGAAGGGGTCGCCGGTCTCGGGTTCCAGGTCATCGGCGGAGTTTGACTCGTCGAATTCCTCAGTGATCTCAGCTCCTTCTTCTTCAGAGACCGTTGTTGTGTCCGGATCCTGAACGACCTTGGCGAACCCCGCCACCGTGACGCCGGTTGGAAGATCCATGACCTTGACGCCGGACGTGATGCGGCCGAGGACAGAGATGTCGCTGACGCGCGTACGGATCATGATGCCCTCCGTCGTAATGAGAAGAATCTCATTGTCCATATTGACAAACTTAACGCCGAGAAGGTCACCCGTCTTCTCTGTGATCTTGTAGCACTTAAGGCCCTTGCCGCCGCGGTTCTGCGGGCGGAAATCCGTGAGAAGCGTTAGCTTCCCGAGACCCTTCTCAGAGACGCAGAGGGCATACTCGCCCTGCTTTTCCACCTGCATACTGACAACTTCATCGTCAGGATCGAGTTCAACTCCCTTGACTCCCATCGTATCGCGGCCCGTCGCGCGCAGATCATTCATGGAGAAGCGGATACTCATGCCCTTCTTTGTGAAGAGGAAGATATCCTGCTCCTCACTTAAGTACTTGACCTCGATGACTTCATCTCCCTCCCTGAGGCTCATGGCATTGAGGCCAATCTTGCGGATATTGGCGTACTCTTTGAGAGCCGTCTTCTTGATGAGTCCCTTTCTCGTGGCCATGAGGAGATACATATCCTCGTGCTCAAGCTGCTCCCGGGTCATAGGAATGACCGCCGTCACCTTCTCATCCGCCTGCAGCTGGATGAGATTGATGGTCGCCGTGCCTCGGGACGTGCGGCTGGCCTCAGGAATCTCATATGTGTTGAGCTTATAGACCCTGCCCTTATTGGTGAAGAACATGAGCTGGGCGTGATTGGTCGTCATGAAGACATTCTTGACATAGTCATTTTCAATCGTCTGCATGCCCTTGATGCCGCGGCCGCCGCGGTTCTGCATACGGAAGTTGTCGACAGTCATGCGCTTGACATAGCCGAGATTTGTCGCCGTGATGACTGTCGGCGCATTGGAAATCATATCCTCGACAGAGATCTCCGAGGAATCAAAGACAATCTGCGTCTTTCTGTCATCCCCGTACTTGTCTGAAATCTCGATAAGCTCCTTTTTGATGACGCCCAGGAGTTTCTTTTTGTCTCCAAGAATCTCCTTTAACTCCGCAATCTTCTTCTCGAGGTCTGCATACTCCGCCTCGATCTTGCTTCTCTCCAAACCTGTGAGAGCACGGAGACGCATATCGACAATGGCCTGGGCCTGCACGTCGTCAAGGCCGAACCGCTTGATGAGTTCTGCCTTGGCGTCATTCACATTGGCAGAACTTCTGATAATCTGAATGACCTCATCGATATGGTCGAGAGCAATCAACAAGCCCTTTAAGATGTGGGCGCGCTCCTCTGCCTTGTTGAGATCATATTTGGTGCGGCGGGTGACCACATCCTCCTGATGGATGAGGTAGTACTTGAGGAGCTCCATTAAGGTAAGCACCTTGGGCTGGCCGTCGACCAGAGCAAGGTTGATGACGCCGAATGTATCCTGGAGCTGGGTGTGCTTATAGAGCTGGTTCAAAATGACATTGGGGTTGGCGTCGCGGCGGACATCGATGCAGATCTCCATGCCCTCTCGGCTGGAGTGGTCGTTGAGCCCGGTGATGCCGTCGATCTTCTTGTTCTTGACCAGGTCCGCGATCGACTCGATGAGACGGGCCTTGTTGACCAAAAATGGAAGCTCCGTCACAAGAATTTTTGATTTGCCATTGGGCAGCGTCTCAATGCTTGTGACCGCGCGGACAATGATCTTGCCGCGGCCGGTCCGATAGGCCTCTTCGATCCCTCGTTTTCCAAGAATTGTCGCTCCCGTTGGGAAGTCCGGCCCCTTGATGTACTGCATCATTTCCTCGAGCGTAGACTCCGGCTTATCCTCGATGCGGTCGTCAATCATGCGGACGCAGGCGGATATAACCTCCTTCAGGTTGTGAGGAGGCATATTGGTCGCCATACCGACGGCAATACCTGTGGTACCGTTGATGAGCAGATTGGGAATTCTGGCCGGAAGGACCGTCGGCTCCTTCTCCGTATCATCGAAGTTGGGAACAAAGTCGACCGTGTTCTTGTTGATGTCCGCCAGCATCTCCATGGAGATCCTGGAAAGCCTGGCCTCGGTGTATCGCATGGCGGCCGGAGAATCTCCGTCCACCGAGCCAAAATTGCCATGGCCGTCGACAAGCGGATAGTGAAAAGACCAGGGCTGGGCCATGTTGACAAGGGCACCATAGATGGAAGAGTCGCCGTGAGGATGATATTTACCCATGGTATCACCGACGATACGGGCGCACTTTCTGTGGGGCTTATCCGGTCCGTTATTGAGTTCAATCATTGACCAGAGGATTCGCCTCTGCACAGGCTTTAAGCCATCCCGGACATCCGGGAGGGCACGCTGCACGATGACGGACATGGCGTAGTCGATATACGACGTCTCCATTGTCTTCTTCAGGTCAACATCGTGAATCCTGTCAAACACTTTATCGTCCATAACTCTTCCTTCTTCTCTCCCATTTTCATGAAGCCAAATCGCTCACATCAGGCATAAGCTTCATTTTCCATAAAAAGCGGGACCAACGGTCCTTTCAGGTCCTTTTTGTAAACACAGGAATGAGGACAAACGAACCGTCCCCGCGTCCTCATCAGACGTCCAGGTTCTGAACGTACTTTGCATTTTCCTCGATAAATTCGCGGCGGGGCTCGACCTTGTCTCCCATGAGGGTGGTAAATGTGAGGTCGACTTCCGACGCGGAGGCGTCATCCATATTGACGCGCTTCAAAATGCGCCGCTCCGGATCCATGGTGGTCTCCCAGAGCTGGTCGTCGTCCATCTCGCCGAGTCCCTTGTAGCGCTGGATCTTGTTGTTCTGGTCGCGTCCGATCTCACCGAGAATCTTTTCAAGCTCCGGATCCGAGTAGGCGTACCAGACCTTCTTGTTGCGCTCCACCTTGTAGAGAGGAGGCTGGGCCAGGTAGACGTGCCCCTGCTTGATGAGTTCCGGCATGAACCTGTATAAAAATGTCAGCATAAGGGTCGCTATGTGGGCACCGTCAACATCGGCATCGGTCATGATAATGATCTTGTCGTACCGGAGCTTTGTGATATCAAAATCGTCGAAAATGCCGGTGCCGAACGCTGTGATCATGGCCTTGATCTCAGCGTTGGCGTAAATGCGGTCGAGCCGCGCCTTCTCCACGTTGAGGATCTTGCCCCGGAGAGGCAAAATGGCCTGGGTTGCACGGGATCTGGCCGTCTTGGCGGAGCCGCCGGCCGAATCTCCCTCGACGATGAAGATCTCACAGTTCTTGGGATCCTTGTCGGTGCAGTCCGCCAGCTTGCCCGGCAGAGACATGCCGTCGAGCGCCGACTTTCTGCGTGTCAGATCGCGGGCCTTGCGCGCAGCATCCCTCGCCCTCTGGGCCAGCACGGACTTCTCGACGATCGCCTTGCCGACATTGGGATTCTGCTCCAGAAAATGCGTGAGCTGTGTCGCGACCACGGAATTGACCGCACCTCTCGCCTCGGAGTTGCCCAGCTTCTGCTTGGTCTGCCCCTCGAACTGGGGATCAATAATCTTGACGGAAATGATCGCAGTCAGTCCCTCGCGGATGTCATCGCCCGTGAGATTGGGCTCTGAATCCTTGAGAAGCTTATTGGTCCGGGCGTAGTCATTTAACGTCTTGGTCAGAGCTGCGCGGAAACCCTCGACATGGGTGCCGCCCTCAGGCGTGATGATGTTGTTGACGAAACCGAGGACATTTTCAGAGTAGCCATCGTTGTGTTGCATGGCCACCTCAACCTGAACATTTTCCTTCTCTCCTTCGCAGTAAATGACCTGCGGGTAGAGGGGATTGGAACTGCGGTTGAGATACTCGACAAACTGCTTGATACCGCCCTCATAGTGGAAGACGTGCTGGCGCGGCTTCTCCGCGGGGCGCTCATCGGTCAGCGTGATCTTAAGTCCCCTGGTGAGGAAGGCTATCTCACGGAAGCGGATCTTTAAGATATCATAGTCGAAACGGACGTCGTCAAAGATCTCCTTGTCCGGGTAGAAAGTGACCGTCGTTCCGTGATCCTCGGGGCTTGTGTTCCCGATCACCTCGAGTCTCGTGATCGTCTTTCCCCTCTCATATCTCTGCTGATAGATCTTCCCGTCGCGGCGTACCTGAACCTCCAGCCACTCCGACAGGGCATTGACGACCGAGGCCCCGACACCGTGAAGACCGCCGGACACCTTGTAGCCTCCTCCACCGAACTTGCCGCCGGCATGAAGAATGGTGAAGACGACCTCGACAGCCGTCTTGCCAGACTGGTGATTGATGCCGACAGGGATGCCGCGGCCGTTGTCGCGGACCGTGATGGATCCGTCCCTGTGAATATTGACCTCAATATGGGTGCAGACGCCGGCCAGGGCCTCATCGACAGAGTTGTCGACGATCTCGTAGACGAGATGATGAAGTCCTCTCGAAGACGTCGATCCTATATACATACCGGGTCTCTTGCGGACAGCTTCCAGTCCTTTTAAGATCTGGATCTGGTCAGCGCCGTATTCTTCGTGATCTTCGATATTCATTCTATACCTCCTCGCACGACATGGAACATCTGGTCCGCCTTGAGCCGGTTCTCCAACAGTTCGTCGAGACCCGTGCAGGTCAGAAGTGTCTGCGTCTTTTTGATACTCTCTATGAGATACTGCTGCCTATCAGCATCCAGCTCGCTGAAGACATCATCGAGAAGAAGAACCGGGCGGTCGCCTCTCGCCTTCTCGTAGATATCAATCTCGGACAGCTTCAGAGACAGAGCCGCTGTTCTCTGCTGGCCCTGGGAGCCATACGCTCTCAAATCAATCCCATTGGATTTTATATTTAAGTCGTCCCTGTGAGGGCCGACCGAAGTCGTCTTCATTTTCAGATCCACATCCCTCATGCGTCTGAGCTTTGCGGCAAAATCTCCGGCACTTACATTTTCCTCATAGACAAGGGTGAGCTCCTCTGCCTTTCCCGTCAGAGCGCTGTGAATGCCGGCCGCCGTCCTCTGCAGCTCCTCAAGGAGGGACCTTCTTCTCTCTATAATTCTTGTTCCATAATCCACAGTCTGTGCGTCCCATACATCGAGCATGGACAAATCTCCTGCGTCATAAGGAAACTCCTTTAAGAGTTTCCCCCTCTGTAAGAGACACTTGCGGTACCTGGCCAGGTTATCGAGGTAGACCGGATCGATGCCGCACAGAAGAGAATCGAGGAAGCGCCGTCTCTCCGCAGGGCCGTTCTTGATGATCATGAGGTCTTCCGGCGAGAAAAAAACCATGCCGGTAATGCCGAGAAGTTCGGAAGCCCGGCGGATGGCAAGGCCGTTGATGGCGATCCCCTTGGCGTGATTCTTCCGCAGGTGGACATCAATACGGTAGTCATTGCCGAAGCGATCCATCTCCATGCGAATGTGGCTCTCTTCCTCTCCCATTTTGATCATCTCCCGATCCCGGGCCCCCCTGTGGGAGCGCGTGGTTCCCGCCAGGTAGACGGCTTCGAGAAGATTGGTCTTTCCCTGGGCATTTCTCCCATAAAAGAGATTGGTTCCCGGAGACAGGTCAAGAGAAATTTCTTCGTAATTTCGAAAATTTTTTATGCTCAGCGACTTAACGAACAACTTTGATCTCACTTCCGTCAAAGGAAACGACATCCTCCGGATAGAGTTTTCTTCCCCGGCGCGTGTCCACCTCGCCGTTGACAGAAGCCTCTCCGGCCTGAATTCTCTCCTTGGCCTCTCCTCCGTCCATAACCAGATCACAGGCCTTCAGGAGCTGCCCTAACGTGATATACTCTTTTGTCAGCTTTAATTCCTTCATTTTTCTCTCCATTATCTAGAAAAATTGACCGGAAGAATGAGATAGGTGTAGCTCCCGGCTTCGTCGCGGATAAAGCACGGCGCCTTGGGGTTGACCAGGTACAAAGTCACATTCTCATCATCGATGACGCGGAGGGCGTCAATCATGAAGCGGGGATTGAAGCCGATTGTGAGGTCCCTGCCTTCCTTTTCCACATCCAGCTCCTCATCCATGGAGCCCAGAGGCGATTCAATGGACAGTCGCAGATAGCCGTCCTCGATATCGATGATGATCGGCTTCTTGTCTCCCTCCTTGACAAAGAGGGTCGCGCGGTCGATACAGCTGAGGAAGCTTGTGCGGTTGACCGTCACCTTTGTCTCATAGTCCGAAGAGATCATCTGATCCACATTGAAATACTCGCCCTCGATGAGGCGGGTGACAATTCTCGTCTTCTCCATCTCAAAGACCATGTGGTTCCTGGTAAAGAAGATTCGCACCCGGTCGTCGATCTCTCCCGTCAGAATCTTGCCGATCTCGGACAGAGTCTTGCCCGGAACAATGACGCGGACAGGCTCATTTTCCCCTTCCAGGGGAACCCGCCGCATGGCGATGCGGTGGCCGTCCAGCGCGACGACGCGGAGCACATTCTCCCGGACATCGAAGAGTTCACCGGTCATGATCTTGTTGTTCTCATTTCCCGCAATGGAGAAAATCGTCTCCTGAATGACATTTTTCAGAGAGAACTGGCTGAGCTCGATCTCGGTTTCTCTCTCTACATTGGGCAGGTAAGAGAAATCATCTCCGCTCTGGCCGCCGATAGCAAACTTTGTCTTCCCGCAGCGAATGTTGACGGCCAGATTTTCGTCCGCCTCGACAGTGATCATCTCATCCGGAAGCTTCCTTACAATATCGGAGAAGATCTTGGCCTCAACGGCGACGATTCCCTCCTCCTCAATACTGGCATTGACATGTGTCTCAATGCCCATCTCCATATCATTGGTTGTGAATGTCAGTCCTCTGCCGCTTGCCTCCATGAGGATACAGTAGAGAATCGGCATGGTTGTATGTGCAGGAACTGCCCTGATTGCTACATTAACAGCAGAAAGAAGCTCTGCTTTCATAGCAGTAAATTTCATCTTCGTCACTCCTTGATTTATAAGAAAATAATAAGAAATTCGCAGTCGTACTCGTAGGGGCTGTGATCATGTGGATAAGTCCTGAAAATGCAGTATTCATGCACATTTTCACCCTTCATAAAGCTGTGCAGAACTCCTTTTCTGTCCTGTGCACGAATTTTGGTCAGGAAAATGTCCACTTTCCTCTTCACCGTCTGTCCACGTGGATAGCTGTGGACAGAGCTCATAGATTATGCTGTAAACAGATTCGGAAGAACACTTTCAAAGTGGAGGTTCGAAGAGCAGCCGACCAAAGCGAAGCGGAGAATGGCCGCGGTGGAAGTGTTCTTTCGCGGCTGCTTACAGCGCCTATGAACGACTGGCTCGCATTCACGGACTTATCTTCTTTTTAAGTGTGTCGATCGTGCTCCTGAGGGAGGCATCGGTCTGCATCTGCTTTTCAATCTTGCGGCAGGCGGACAGGACCGTCGTGTGATCCTTCTTATTGAAGCTCGCCGCAATGGTCATAAGCGAATCTTCCGTCATCTCGCGGCACAGGTACATGGCGATCATGCGGGGGAAGACGTATCGTTTCTCCCGCTTCGAGGAGCGTATCTCCTGCAGAGAGAGATTATAGTGCTCCGCGACGACGTTGACGATTCTCTCGGACGTGATGGTCTGGTTCTCCTCCGGAGAAATGAGATCTTTCAGGATCTCCTCCGCCAGAGCCAGGTCCACATCCCTCTTCTCGAGGACAGACTTGGCGCGGACACGGTTGAGACAGCCCTCCAGCTCACGGATGTTGGACTTGATATTGGTCGCTATGTAATTTAAAACTTCGTCATCGATCTTGTAGCCGTCCAGTTCCTCCTTTTTTCGGAGAATGGCCATTCTTGTCTCATAATCCGGGGACGAGATGTCGGCGATGAGGCCCATCTCCAGGCGGGACCGGATGCGTTCCTCCAGAATATCCAGGTCCTTAGGTGGTTTATCGGATGAAATGATGATCTGCTTCTTGGCGCCGTAGAGGGCCTCGAAGGTGTGGAAGAATTCCTCCTGGGTACTTTCCTTGCCGATGATGAACTGAATATCATCGATGAGAAGGACGTCAATGTTGCGGTACTTCTCGCGGAACTGAGACATAGCCGAGTTATTGCCGTTTCGGATGGAGTCGATCAGTTCATTGGTGAAGTCCTCACTTGTGACATAGAGGACCCGCGCGTCCACGTTCTGGCTCAGGATAAAATGGGCGATCGAGTGCATGAGGTGGGTCTTGCCCAGTCCCACGCCCGCGTAGAGATAGAGCGGGTTATAAATCTCGCCAGGTGATTCGGCGACGGCCAGAGATGCCGCGTGGGCAAACTTGTTATTGGAGCCGACGACGAAGGTATCAAAAGTATATTTTGGATTCAGATGGGCGCGCTCGCAGGCCTCGTGGAGTTTGATGCTCTCCGGTGTCGTCTCCTCTTCTGGTTCGTCCACGGCGTCTGCCGTCGTGTAGCGCACATCAAGGGAGAGTCCGGTCACCTCTGTGATCGCGCTCTTGATCATCTTTGTGTATTTTTTATTCAGTATGTTGATGCCCATGGCGCCTGAAGGGACGACAAAGACGACTTTGTATTGGTCGACTGAGTGAATCTCAAGAGGTGTAAGCCAGGTCGTATACGTGACATTGGACAAATCATTCTCTTCTTTTATACATTCGAGAATGTCCTGCCAATGATCTTTCATAATCGATAGATTGTCCATTGCGAGAAGCTACCCCATTTTCTTCTTAAAATAATATAAGACCATTTTAAAGGATAGGAGCCAAAATAACAAGTCTTTCCGATATGTGGATAAAGTGGAGAGAAATAAAGATTTTCAGGAGTTTTCCACAGACGGTTGTGCATATTGTGGAAAACTCCGTCAACAGGAATCACGCCCAAAAACAGAGAATTTATTTCCTCTGAGGAAGAGTATACCACAAGCTATACCCTATCTTATCCACAAGTTATCCACTTTTTGTGGATAAAATTATGGTAACCTGTGAATTTGGGGATAGTTACAGTTCACGGGGCACCCCGGCGCGGAGCAAAAAGGCCTTCTTCCGGAGCGCATTCGATTTTCGCCGCCTGCTTTTGCGGCGAAA
>OMTP01000006.1 GCA_900313955.1 uncultured Lachnospiraceae bacterium
GCGCTCCGGAAGAAGGCCTTTGTGCTCCGCGCCGGGGTGCCCCGTGAACTGTAACCTGTACCTTATATAAAGCCATCGAAGAAACTATTCAGTCGTTCGACGGATGTGAGAGATTGAAAAGTACTTCCTCGCGAAAGTCCTGGATATTTACCGATCGAAAATGATCGGATGAAAAATGAATTTACAAATGAATTTACAAATAAATTTACACAATTTTAAAGCAGATTCCACCGCCTCTTTACAGTAAAGTAGTAGTATAAATATGCTTTATATAAAGCTATATTCGCGAAAACTTTCAAGGAAAGGATTCCATGCGAAGCCTGGCAGCAAAAGCATGGAGATGGAAATGCTTTTCATGTTTGAGGAGGTAAGTTGTTCATGAAAAAGAAACTGACCGCGATTCTGCTGGCCTTCCTGATGATTTTCGGGCTTGTGCCGGCAGAAGTCTTGGCGGCTGGTTCGACATCGGATCGCAGGTTCAGGGATGTCGAAGCTGAAAGATATTATTATGAGCCGGTTTACTGGGCTCTGGATAGAAACATTACTGACGGAACATCGGATACGACTTTTTCGCCGGAAAAGACATGTACCCGAGGTCAGATCGTGACCTTCCTGTTTCGCTGGAAGGGCTGCCCGAAGTATTCCATCACATCCAGTTTCAAGGATGTGAGTGCGGACCAATATGACTATGATGCTGTCAACTGGGCGGTGGAGAATCATATCACAGAGGGTATCTCGGAGGACCTGTTCGGACCGAACGAGGGGTGCACAAGAGCGCAGGCAGTAACATTTCTGTGGAGAGCGGCGGGAGGTCCGAGCGCACCTGCCGAGACCAAATTCACAGACGTCTCCAGAGATGCCTACTATGCCGCAGCTGTGGATTGGGCCGTAAAAGAGGGCATCACAGAGGGAACATCGATAGACAAATTCTCCCCCGACGCTGTCTGTACCAGAGGCCAGATCGTGACCTTCCTCTATAGATTCAATTTCCTTATGGAATCTGGTTCATCCAAGAGAACGACCACCCCGCAGTCTACTGTCTCAGCAAATACGACGCCGAAGCCTGGCAGCTCATCTACTGGAAGACCGAGGACAACGCCCTCACCAGCCCCTGTCGATACACCAGATATCACACCCACGCCTACTGCCGAAGAGACGCCTACTGCCGAAGAGACGCCTACACCTACGCCGACCGATGACCCGATCGAAGATACAGCCCCGAAGAAAGTTGATTTTGTTTTTGTCATAGATTCGACGGGTTCTATGCAACCGTATATCAACTCCGTAAAGAATAATCTCTCTACATTTATAGCCTTTCTTGGTGGAAAAAATATTGACCTCAAGATGGCTGTTGTCGATTACAAGGATATCTATGAGGATGGAAAGTATTCAACGACTGTGCATACCTTTGAGTCGGGAAGTGTCTGGACCAAGAATCCTGAGAATGTCAATCTGGCACTCAATGATATCCAGGTTGGCGGAGGCGGCGATGTTCCGGAAACTCCAGGGGATGCTTTTAAGAAGATCCTGCAATGGGATTGGGACAGCGATGCCTCGAAGTTTATCTTCCTCCTGACGGATGCAAATTATAAAGACAGTCTGAGCGGATACATCGGGAAGATGAGCAGCTTCTCAAATGGAGGAATTCATACCACCGTGATCAGTAATTCCAAGTATAAATTTGTCTACGGAGATCTGTACAAACAGACGGGCGGCAAATTCATTAACATTAAATCGGCGGACTACAACAAGATCATGGAGGGAATTGCAAAGTGGGTAACCGGATCAGCCATCATTGACAAAGACGGCAACGGACTCCTTGATTTCTGACATGTTGGATGGGTTACTGTTTGCCGGGAGTTCAGCCTTCGGCTGGCAATGCCCGTTAACAGTAACCTGGATGGTGTCAGAAGTCGGATATGGATCCGGAATGATTTTCTTCTATGATTTGAGGAGGTTTATTATACATGAGAAAGAAACTCACTGCACTTATACTGGCTGTCCTGATGATCTTCGGGCTTGTGCCGGCAGAAGCGTTTGCAGCAGGATCGACACCAGAGCAGAGCTTTGAGGATGTCGACAGTGGAAAGTATTACTTTAAGCCCGTCTACTGGGCTTTGGATAATCATATCACCGTTGGAACATCAAAGACAACTTTTTCACCGGAGAAGACATGTACACGTTGTCAGATTGTGACATTTTTATATCGCTGGAAGGGCTGCCCGGGCTATTCTGTAAAATCGAATTTCAGGGATGTCACATCGGATAAATACTATTACGATGCTGTCAGCTGGGCCCTGGAGAACAATATTACGGAGGGTATCTCAGAGGACACATTCGGCCCGGATGAGGGATGTTCGAGAGCCCAGGCTGTGACATTCCTCTGGAGGGCAGCTGGATGCCCCGGGGTCGCCTCCGAGAGCAGATTTACAGACGTGACGGGAACGGCTTACTATGCGCCAGCCGTCAACTGGGCTGTGAAGGGAGGCATCACGGCGGGAACCGCAAGTGACAGATTCTCTCCCAACGAAACATGTACCAGAAGCCAGATCGTGACCTTCCTCTACAGGGCCAATAGTGTTGAGAATTCAAGCTCATCCGGCCATACAGAGAACCCTAGAGGCTCCGTCTCATCGAATACAACGCCTGCTGCCATCGAAACTCCCGCGCTGGAGCCGACAGAAACACCGGCACCTACCCCGACTCCCAAAGACACAAGTCCTGCGATCACCAGAGAGGAGTGGATTTATGAACTTGCAGACGCCATGGTTCTTAAGGCGTCAACTTCAACTCCCACATTCGATGATCACAGTGATGTGGAGAAGGCAGATCTTGTTCAGGCTGCTCTGGAAAATGGCTGGTTTATGCTCAAGCCGGACAGCGAGAATATCGTAAGATTTCAGCCAAAGGAAACGGCAACAAGAGAGTTTGTGGCTTCTACAGCCGTCAAGGCTCTGAATCTCGCTGTTAATGGGGACAGCGATCCCACCTATGCAGATGTTGCGGATTTGGCTTATCCCAAGGAGGATCAGCGGGCTGTCCGCATTGGAATCTTCCAGATAGAGAACAATAAGTTCAATCCTGAGGGAGCTGCACATGAGCAGGAAGCTGCACATGCCATTTCGATCGTCAAGGCAATCCTTGACAAGGCAGAGATAAAAGGGACCAAAAACGAAGTTGTCTACAAGAAGGGAGTCAAGCAAATCACGGATCCCACCCTCGTGATCGACGGGGAGCATAAGACGATTCAGATCCGCAAGAGAAATGCCTCCAGGCTTCATGAGGGCGACATTGCCGTGATTCATAACCCTGCTAATCCGGCTGATGATGCGGCAATCAAGGTTGTCTCCGTCACTGCAGATGCCCGTGACAAGGCGACAGTTGCTTTCGAGGCTCCGGAACTCAATGATGTTATTGACAGCTTTGATGTGGAGGGAAGTACAACAAGTGAAGCGAAATTTATTCCGGCGGATGGTGTCAAGGTCGTAGACAAGGCATCGGACAGGAATACAACCAGTGACTCGACAATCGAAGATATTGTTGGAGATAGTGAGAACGGAACCTTTGATCTTTTTGAGAAGCTGTCTCTGGAAGCGGCCATCCCATTAAATAAGAAAGGGACCAGTAAGGCGGACGTTAACGTAGCGCTGAACGTAGACAGAATTGATTATCGCTTTGTGACCGAAAAAAAATTTGGCTTTACCATCCCTAAAGAAGCCTATCTCTGCGCTCTGGGAAAAGCCACCTGCAGCGTCGAGGGCAAGAAAGAAAAAGGCGGAGACAGTAGACCAAAGCCGTCACCAACACCGACACCCGGAACAGGGATAGTACCAGTTTCCGGTACGGATGTGGCATTCCCGACCCTGGCTGAGGATGATACACTTGAAAAGGAACTTGGATACGTCGAATGCCCTACGCCGGGCGGTTTTACAATCGGCGGACACGTTTACTTCGTATATAAATTTTCTGGTTCCATGAAATTGGAATGCTCGATAAAGGTAAAGCTCGGCATACAGTGTGACCTTGCTTCCGGGTACAGAGGAATTTGCCAGACATCCGACCCTAAGATCACACAGCTATATGCCCAGGGCGAGATTTCTGGAGGAGTAAGATGTTCGGGTACTGTAAACTTGCTGCATTTTATCAAGATCATTGATGTAGGTGATGAGGTAGGATTTAAGGGTCAGGTGAAGTTTAATCTGGTCAGTGGTATCCCATTTCAGTGGTGCGCTTCACTCAATGCGTTCCTATATGACCAGTTCGAAGGGCAGCTGGGAGGTGATACAATAGAAGAAATTCTTCACTTGATTAACGATAAGCTGACACTGAAATGCAAGTGGGTTCTCTATGACGAGAACAATTCCCCTGTCAGAGCATCGCTGCATTATGAGGAGACAGGGAAAGTTCCGAGATGCACCAGAGGAAACAGTGCTTACAATTGTGAGGTGCAGGATGAAGACGGCAAGCCGATCTACAATGCAAAGATCATTGTCAAGAGCTCGGATGGAAACACCGTCGACACGAAGTATACAGATAAAGATGGGCGTATCTCCGGCATGGATCTTAACCATGGTTATTATACCTATTCTGTCTCGCATGAGGGCTATGTGTCGATCAGTAACCAGAGGCTCTTTATCATAGGCGGAGCACCGGCGCAGTTTGGTCCTGTCCGACTTCATAGAACGGGTGATGTATCTCCGGTGCGCACATTAGAGGGTAGGGTAAAGGACGCCACAACGGAAATGCCAATTCGTGATGCCATTGTGCAGCTGTTTTCGGCAAAGACATCTTCTGTAGGGGATCTGGTTGATTCGACCGTCACGGATAAGAATGGATCCTTCTCCCTGAACTCCGAGGAGGGCCACTATAAACTGGTTGTGAGTGCCGATGGGTTCACGCGGTATACAATGGACGTATACAACTCTTCCGCTCTGGGACTTGTTGCCGTTAATATGAGTCCGAAGAGCGACAGCTCCAAGGATGGAAAAGATGACAAGGGAGACAGCGACGATGAGAGTGACTGTAGTGTCAATTTTGATGATCTGAAAGAGCTGCGCATCGTTCTCTCATGGGGAGCAGAACCGCTGGATCTGGACGCGCATCTCAATATTCCGATCGATAAGGGAAGAAAACAGATCTACTTTGGAAACAGAACAGAGGACGAGGCAAATCTTGAGAGCGATGAGTCATCAGGGTATGGTCCTGAGTCGATCATTGTGAAAACCGTAAATGACGGGGTCACCCAGTATTTTGTCAACGATTTCACCAACGGTCATGATTCCGAAGACACGAAACTTGCCGCCTCTGGTGCGAGAGTTGATATCTATGTGAATGACAAGCTGCTCACCACAATCGAGGTTCCCAAGGATGGGGTAGGCAATTGCTGGCATGTTTTTGATATCGATACGAGAACCAATTCGTTCATCTTGAAGAACACGTTTGGATCTATGTAAAAGGTCAGCCTGAACAGGTACGACAAGATGAAGAGTAGGTGATCGAGGACTCTGAGAAAGATGATTCAGAGAAAAAAGGGATGGTTCTTTTGTCTTCACTTTTGATGAAGACAAAAGAACCGTCCCTTTGGTGCCTTTTGGGGTGAAGACAAAAGAACCGTCCCTGTGTCTTCATGTCTCCTGGTGCATGACCGTGTTGTGGACGGGGTGCTCGGCGAAACCTTCAAGGCGCATCTTCTTGTACTCGGCGAAGCGGCCCTCGTCGAGGGCAAGACGGATCTCCTCCATGAGATGGTTGTAGTAGTAGAGGTTGTGGATGACGCAGAGCCGCATGCCCAGCATCTCGTTAGCTTTGAGTAAGTGGCGCAGGTAGGCGCGGGAGAAGTTCCGGCAGGTCGGACACTGACACTCTTCGTCGATGGGGCGGGAGTCGAGCTCGTACTGCTTGTTGAAGAGGTTCAGGTGGCCGTGGTTGGTGTAGACGTGGCCGTGGCGGCCGTTGCGGCTCGGGTAGACGCAGTCGAAGAAATCGATGCCGCGGTCCACAGCTTCAAGGATGTTGGCCGGTGTGCCGACGCCCATGAGGTAGGTTGGCTTGTTCTTGGGAAGGTAGGGCACAACTTCCTCGAGAATGTGGTACATCTCCTCGTGCGTCTCCCCGACGGCGAGGCCTCCGACAGCGTAGCCGTCGAGGTCGAGTTCTGTGATTTTCTTTGCGTGTTCGATTCTCAGATCCGGGAAGATAGCTCCCTGGTTGATGCCGAAGAGCATCTGGCGGGGGTTGATCGTGTCAGGAAGGCTGTTGAGCCGGTCCATTTCTGCCTTGCAGCGGATCAGCCAGCGGGCTGTCCGGTCGATGGAATCTTTCACATAGGACTTCTCCGCCTTGGAGTTGGGGCATTCGTCGAAGGCCATGGCAATGGTCGAGCCCAGGTTGGACTGAATCTGCATGGATTCCTCCGGTCCCATGAAGATCTTGCGGCCATCGATGTGGGAGTGGAACGTCACCCCTTCTTCCTTAATATTGCGCAGCTTTGCCAGAGAGAAGACCTGGAAGCCGCCCGAATCCGTCAGAATCGGCCGATCCCAGTTCATGAACTTGTGCAGTCCCCCCAGCTGCTTCACAATCTCATCGCCGGGTCTTACATGCAAATGATAGGTGTTGCACAGCTCAATCTGCGTCCCCAGCTCATGCAGCTCCGGGCTGGAAATGCCCCCCTTGATGGCGGCAACCGTCCCGACATTCATGAAGACGGGCGTCTCAATCGTCCCGTGCACCGTAGTGAGCCGCGCCCGCTTGGCTCTTCCTTCCGTCTTTAAAACTTCGTACATATTCTCCTCATTCTTTCCTAAGTAGATTGTAACTGTTCAGGACGGGCTCTTTGCGGAGAGAAAAACATGTCCTCAGCGGCGA
>OMTP01000043.1 GCA_900313955.1 uncultured Lachnospiraceae bacterium
GAGCCGAGGAGGACATGTTTTTCTCGAAGCAAAAGTGCCCTCCTGAACAGTTACAAAAGTTATGCCAAAACTGCACCTAAAAGCTGTGTACCGCAGCTCAAAATCATCTCTTCTGCCTTCAGCGCATCTGGATATCTGGTCTTGCTCTTCTCAACAACGAGAACGGAACCGTCACAGGCGTGAGCAATACGGATAGCAGCCATATTCTTTTCAAGAGAAGGCGTGCTCACGATAATGGCATCATAAGCGGCGCATTTTTCATTCATATACTGCTTCAGTTTGGAAATATCCTTAGGAGCACCCATTTCCTTAAGTGCCTCACCTAAAACAACTGTCTCACAGAGCTCCCCTGATGACGTCTGAACAGAGCCATCTGCATTTCCATCCAGAAAAAGAACCCGCTTTCCTTCGGCAGCTAATTTTCTCGCTGCTTCTCTGGCAAGATCTCCGATCTTTCCGGCCTCCCCAGTACCCATAAAGGCCACCGAACGCATATTCTGGCCTGCATATTCAATTCCTGTCAGCATCTGCTCACCGAGGGAATACTGACTGCTCTTTCCCTCATCTGCAAGAACAGCGATCCCAAGATGTTTTTTAACATCTCTTTCAGAATACAGTCTCTTATCAGCAGCATCCATGAGACACATAAGGATAAAGATCAGGAAAAAACCGCCCAAACCACCGGCCATGGCATATTTAAGCGGACTGCTTCCCTTCTCTGTCTTCACAGAATAAGCCGGTGAAATAATCTGTGGCTCAGGGACATCCAGCCTGGCGGCAAATTCCTTAGCGGCAACCGCTGCCGCCTCATTAGCAATCTTCTGCAGCTCTTTCTTTTCCGCGGCCTTCTGCGTGATTGCCTTCACCTTGACAATACTTGTCTCATCCGTCTGGACATCGATGATCTTCTCCAATCTCTTGACTGTGATCTTGAGACCAAGGTTCTCCTTTACCTGCTTAATAACATCCTTGCTCGATACGAAAGCCCAATAATTTCTGACAAGGTAATAGTTTGCCTGCGAATCGGTATAGGGAGAGAGTTCCGTCTCCTTCGGGAGAACAAGCACTCGCGTCTGTGTACTGTAGGTCGACTTGGAAGTCATCTTTCCATACACAAATCCCAATCCCGCGAAAACAATCATAAAAACCAGCATAAGGATCCACGATTTCTTCAGCACTCTCCGAAGATTAATCTCCACCGCATGCGACGAATTGATCTCATTCATTTTAACCCCTCCTCTTTGACGAAGACTTTTTCTTTATTTTTTGCAGTTCCTGATTCACAACAGATACAGTAAATGGCTCCTTCAGTACATACAATACACCTCCATACACTGCGAAAAAGAAAATAGCTGTCATGAGAAGTGTAAGAAAATTCCCCAGATGAAGCATTGTCACCCACCATGATGCCCCAACACTCAGGAGAATTGCAAGCACAATGGAAGGAAAATGAATTTTCTGAAACAAAAATTTCAGATCCTTTCTGTAAGCGACATATTGCACAATGAGGACAACAAATTCTGCCACAGCCGTGCCGATCGCCGCACCCACAGAGGCGAACTTTGGAATCAGTAAAAAATTAATGATAAAATCCACCGCTGCCCCTGCAATTTCCGAGTAGAGAACCGTTTTTTCATGTCCCAGCGGCACCAGCATCTGCAGACCAATTGTGTAACTGAGGCCAATAAAAACCAGAGTCGGCATGATACACTGCATAGGCAATATAGAATTCGTGTAGGCGCGCCCTGACAAGAAATAAATACCGTAGCTGGCATAAATCATAAAATATACCATGAGTGGTATAGAAAAGACCAGGACAAAGTTGATCGCCTTCTTACTGATGGCCCTGAACTTATCCATCGCTTTTTCTTCAATATAATAACTTGCGCGCGGCAGCAGGACGGAACCAAGAGATGTAATGATACTCACCAGCATCGATTTGATCCGCACTGCAGCATTGTAGTATCCGACATCCTCATCTGTCTTTAACCATCCAAGCATGACCACGTCGAGATTGGTGTAAACCGTCGTCGCACATGCCATCGCAAAGAAGACCAGAATAGCCTTCATATGCCTCCATGGGTGATACTTCCCGATGGGATGCATATCAATGTACTTATGGGCATTGATAAAGTTCAGTACATTCGAGGCGCTTGCCGCAAAAATAGTAATGCCGCCATAGATGACATAATCATCCTTCGAGTGAACCAATAGGAACATCCCCAGCAGGGCAATCAACTTAAAGACAACCGACCTGACGGTAATGTAAGTATACTGCTCCAGTCCCTGATACATCCAGTCCATGCCAATCGCAGTCAGGATGATTGTGATGCTCACAACACAGTAAAGAGCCTTTTCCTGACGGAACTTGGGAAGAAAACAAATCGCCAGAAAGAGACAGGCATAGGCGAAAGCACTCATGACCAGATTGATAAAGAGCAGCT
Source organism: uncultured Lachnospiraceae bacterium (assembly GCA_900313955.1). GTDB lineage: Bacteria > Bacillota > Clostridia > Lachnospirales > Lachnospiraceae > Chordicoccus. The sequence continues at coordinate 2,445 of OMTP01000043.1, forward strand.
CGTGAACCGTCCGCGTCAGCTCCTCCCGGCTGTCTCTCACCTGTGCGCAGGCCCGAATTCCGTACGTAGGAATGCCCAGCTGGGCAAACATATTGAAGTAAGACACAACCGACGTCGCCAGCGCAACCTTTCCTGTTCCCTCAGGTAAAAGAATTCTTGAGACATAAGGGAAAGTAATAAGTGGAAACAGAAAGGAAGACATGGTCAGGAGCGAATTCATAATGAAATTCTTTTTAATGGAAGGCTGCTCACTCATAGACCAAATCCACCTTATACTGTTTTTCTATAAAAAATCTGTCGATCATCCATGTCAGAACAAAGAGTTTGAGAAAAGGTGCCGCAAAAACCGTCTCATAAAAACGACTCGAGAAGAAACACATAATGAGATCATTCATCAGATATCCATAAATAAACAGTCGGTAATCAATCACATGCGTCCGCCTCTCACTGCGCAGTACCCTTCTGTAGGTGCAGCAGTAATAAGCACCTTCAAGGAAAACAAAGACAAAAGTTCCTGCAAATCCGAAATCTGACACCAGAGGATACAACAGAGTAAATACATTTCCAGTGGAGAGTCCATTTTTACTCTTCATAAATTCGGCCACTGCATCGACGGAAATATCCAATGCACCCACATGAAAGATCTTTGCAATGTAGCGATACAGGCTTCCGAAAGTATTTGCACCAAAAATCTTCGAATGCAGGAACTTACCCGCGTGAAGTCTGGTGTCAAGATTGAGGAGCGGCGCTCCGGAATAAATAAAAACATAGTGAGAAATCCTGGTATCGATCGATCTGCCGATCACAACCATTCCTGCAAGGAACAGAACCGCACAGACAAAAACGATGATAAAGATCTTGCGGAGGAGACGCAGATCCCCCTGCGTGAGCTTCCCATAGCGGATGCTGAAAACATAGAAAAGAACCATTGCCATGGTGACCATTCGAAAAATCGGTGAGCGACTCGAATTGAGCACAATATCAGCAACTTCCAGCAGCAGGACAAGCATCGCCAGCCAGTCAATCTTTTGGGTCAGAACAAAGTTCTGAACCGCAATGTAAAGAACCAGATAAGCACAGGCTGTCGTCACAGGTCCCAGAAGCCGATAGACCATGGGAATGACAAAATGAAATGTCTTGGCATACTCGATCCAGAAATTGGTCATGTTATTGTAGAGCTTGATCATAGAACTCAGATCCGCAACATACCCATAGTAAGCCATCGACATTGTCTTCAGATAACCATAGAAACTGTAAAGAGAAACCAGCTGCAGAAGAATAAGAATCACATAAAAGATTCTGCTGACCTCAATCACAGATCCCTTCTCCACGCGAGGTGGGAAGATACTTCCCTCCCGATTGGAAAAGATATGAGCAGCCGTCATGGCAATATAGGTCAGTGCAAAGAGAACCACGGTTTCCGAGTGAAATGTGATTGCAAATTCACCGGCTTCAAGAACGCACAGCAGATTCGCAATAAGGAAAACTGCTCCGAAAATGACCGATGGAGACAGATAGTCATTTTGATCCAAGTACAGATTGACAGCCACATATACAATTGTGAGGATAAAAAGTAAATACAGCATAAAGACTCCTCATTTGTAACTGTTCAGGAGGGCACTTTTGCTTCGAGAAAAACATTCTACACTCCGTTTC
>OMTP01000035.1 GCA_900313955.1 uncultured Lachnospiraceae bacterium
CTAAGTGAAGGAAGAAGGCCTTTGTGCGAAGCGGCGAAGTGACCCACCCGTGAACAGTAACCCCCGTGGGTTCATGTTCACGGGCCGCCCCATTTCTTTTTGACCTCGCAGGGAAAGTGTGGTACGATAAATAGAACTATAGAAGAGGAGGAAAACTGTGCGCATACTGCTCTTGATCTTGTTCTTTTCGGCTCTGCCGGCTTTTTTTGGTCTGCCCTTTGTGAGGGATCGGGAGGCCTGGGCCTGGCCCTTTCCGGAGGAGGTCGTGACGGGCTGGATGATCCTTATGGCGGCCCTCTACTGGCCGGCCCTCATCGGCATTCTCCTCGACGCGTCCCTGACCGGCGTCATGTACGTATGGGGTGCTCTCTGCCTGTGCCTCCTCCTGGCAGCAGCAGTGAGCCTCAGGAAGCATCCCCTGGCCCTGGGACCCGTCGGCTACATGAAGAAGTGGGCGCACGGCATCTCCTTCGCAGAGATCCTGGCGCTTGCCTTTGTGATCTTTCACGCCTACATCTCTTTCAAGTACATGCACATCGACGATGACGACTCCGTCTACATAGCGGCGGCAGCGACATCCCTTGACACAAACACCCTGCTCCACTTTAACCCCCTGAACGGCATGCCCCTTCTGCGTCTCAACGAGTCGGACTCGGCGAGGACAGCGACAGCCCCCCTCTTTGTCTTCTATGCGGCCGTCTGTAAGCTCTTTGGGCTAAGACCCGCTGTCTTTGCCCACACATGGTATCCGCCGATTCTGACCATGTATTTTTACACGGCCATGGCAGCCCTGGGAAGAGAGCTCTTTCGGGGCGATCGGAAGAAGACCGCCGTTTTCGTCATTTTCTCCTACCTTGTCAATATGACGGCCTACTACTCCATCTACACGAGCGGGACATTTTTAATGATCCGCAGCTGGCAGGGCAAGGCCCAGTTCGTCGGAGCTGCCGTGCCCATGCTCCTTGCCTTTTTCATCCACCTATCGAGAAAAGAGGAGATGACAGGCCGCGATATGGGGAACCTCCTCCTTCTCTTTCAGGCGGCGGGCCTTATGACATCCATGGGCGTTCTTCTGGCCAGCATCCTGAGCTCCCTCTTTGCGGTCGTCACCGCGGTCCGCACAAAAAAGGCAGATATTCTGGCGAAGACCCTGATCTGCCTCCTTCTGCCGGTGCTCCTCATGGGCCTCTACTTTGTCATCTCGAAGAGAGGAGGTCTCTTGTAAATGAACGAAGGAATGAAAATCATCGAAGAGACGATGAGGAAAGTGTTCCCGGACATCCTGCCCCTCTCCCTGTTCCTCCTCGCCCTCCTTTTTCTTTTGCTCTTCCGGCCGCGGAAGAGAAGAGAGGGCAGGCTCCTTGCCATCTACACCCTGCTCGCCGTGGTCCTCTTTCTGTGTCCCCCCTTCGCGAAGATGATCAGGCCCTTCATGAGGCACGGGGAGGTCTACTGGCGGTATCTCTGGATTGTTCCGGTGACGGCCGTCGTCGCAGCTGCCTCAGCGGAAGTGACATTTTCCGTGAAGAAAGTGGCCGGACGCGCGCTCGCCGGCGTTCTCCTTGCGGCGGCCATCGTCCTCACGGGGACGAGCATTTACAACAGGGACATTTTCAAAGAAGCGCCCAACCGCGAGAAACTGGCCCCTGAGGCCGTTGAGATTGTCAACGCCATCGACCAGAATGCGGAGAAGACGGGCAACAGCTACAAGAAAGTCGTCGTGCCCAATCCCTGGATCGATGAGGTCCGCCAGATCGACGGCACCATCCGGCATCCCTTTGTCGGCCGCCTGTGGTTCCCGGTCCCCGAGGACCCTGACACCCAATTTGACGATTTCAAACGCATCGTCAACGGCTATGAGCGCGACCACGACGGGATTCTCATGTCCTTCCTTGACCGCGCTAAGATCAACTACATCGCTGCGAAACATGACTACGGTTTCGACGCCACTCTCAAAGAGGGCGGCTATGCGCCGATCTATGAAAATGATTCATTCACCATTTATTACAACCCGGTCATAGAGCCGGACGAATGAGGACAAAAGGAAGGTTCTTTTGTCCTCCCCAAAAAGGAGAAGAAAATGCAGATTCCAGAAAGTTACGAACTTATCCGCGAGGAGGAGCTGCCGGATATCCACGCCCGCGGCATCTACCTGCGCCACAGAAAATCGGGCGCCCATGTCGCCCTTGTACCCGCGGAGGACATCAACAAGGTCTTTCATATCACCTTCCGCACACCGCCCCGGGACTCGACCGGGGTCGCCCACATCATCGAGCACACGGTTCTGTGCGGCTCGAAGGAATTCCCGCTCAAGGACCCCTTTGTCGAGCTGGTCAAGGGATCTCTCAACACCTTCCTCAACGCCATCACCTATCCGGACAAGACCATGTATCCGGTGGCGTCGACCAACGACGCGGACTTCCGGAACCTCATGCATGTCTACCTCGATGCCGTCTTTTATCCCAACATCGGGAGGGACGAGAGGATCTTCAGGCAGGAGGGCTGGCACTACGAGATGAATTCGCCGGAAGATCCGCTCACCATCAACGGCGTCGTCTACAACGAGATGAAGGGAGCCTTCTCCTCGCCGGACGACATCTTCGAGCGGCAGATCATGAACGCCCTCTTCCCAGACACGCCCTACGGAGTCGAGTCGGGCGGCGACCCGGAAGTTATCCCGACTCTCAGCTACGAGGACTACCTGGCCTTCCATAAGGCTTACTATCATCCCTCCAACAGCTACATCTACCTCTACGGGGACCTCGATATGGCGGACACCCTCAGGTGGATGGACGAGCACTACCTGAGTCATTTTTCAAAGATCGAAGTGAACTCGGCCATTCCGATGCAGAAGGCATTTTCCGAAGAGAGAAAGGTGGTCGCAAAGTACCCGCTCGCCTCGGAGGAGTCCGAGGAGGGGAAGAGCTACCTGTCCTTTAACGTCGTGGGCGGCGATCCTTTCAACATGGAGGAGTCCATCGCCTTTGACGTGCTCGACTATGCTCTCTTCTCGGCGCCGGGCGCTCCTGTGAGAGAGGCGCTCACCAGGGCCGGCATCGGCCAGGACGTCTACGGAGCCTACAACGACGGCACCCTGCAGCCTTATTTCTCCGTTGTCGCGAAAAATGCGGAGGCAAGTGACGCCGACCGCTTCGAGCAGATCATCCGTGACGTCCTGCAGGAGCAGGTGGAGCGGGGAATCAATCCCATGTCGCTTGAGGCGGGCCTCAATGCCCTCGAGTTCCAGTTCCGCGAGGCGGATTACTCCCAGTTCCCCAAGGGCCTCATCTACGGCATCGACATCATGGACTCCTGGCTCTACGACGAGGACCAGCCCTTCACCTATCTCAAGCAGCTGGATGCGTATGCCTCTCTGAGAAAGAAGGCCAAAGAAGGTTATTTTGAGAAACTGATCGATGAGAAGATCCTTCATAATCCTTTCGCCGCGGTCGTCATTCTGGAGCCGGAGAAGGGATTGGAGGCGAAGCGGAGCGAGGCGCTCGTGCGAAAGCTTGCTGACAGGAAGGCGGCGATGAGCAAGGAGGAGATCCATAAGATCGTGGCCGAAACGGAGGACCTTCACGCATGGCAGGAGTCCCCGGAGACGCCCGAGGCACTCTCGACGATTCCTTTCCTTACGCGCGATGAGCTGCGGCGGGAGGTTTTGCCTCTCTCGAACAAAGAAGAGGATATATCCGGCATCCCGACTGTGTATCATACGGCGGTCACGAACGGCATCGGCTATGTGGAAATGCTCTTCCCGATGAATTCCCTGCCCGACGATCTTCTTCCTTATGCGGCGCTCCTCAAGGCGGCTCTTGCAAATGTGGCCACCAGGGACCATACCTATATGGATCTCAACAACGAGATCAACGCCAGGACAGGCGGCATCTCCTTCGGCATCGCGTCCTATGATGATCCTCAGGTGGAAAATGGCTATCTTGCTTATTTCGGTGTCCACGCCAAGGCGCTCTATGCAAATATGGGCGACGTGACATCTCTTGTCCGTGAGATTGTCATGGACTCGGACTTCTCCGACACCCAGCATCTCTTTGAGATCTTCGCAGCGGCCAAGGCTCAGATGGAGGCTTACCTCATGCAGGCCGGCCACACGGCTGCGGCAGGGCGCGCGGCGGCTTACCTCTTCCCAGTGTCGGCATTTACAGACAGGATCTCGGGCATTTCCTTCTACAAGTGGCTGAGCGACCTGGTCGACAACTTCGAGGAGAGAGGCGGAGAGATCGCTGAGAAGCTGAAAGAAGTGGCAGCGGACATTTTCCAGATGGACAAGTGCATTCTCAGCTATACGTCCGAGGAGAGCGGGCGCGAGGCATTTTCCAATGCTGTGAAGAAGGATCTTCTGGTCCTCTATCCGGCCGGGAAAGTGGGAGAGAACCATGTGGTGGAGCCACTGGGACTTCTGAACGAGGGCTTTATGACGAGCGGCCAGGTCCAGTTCGACGCCCTGGTCGGCGACTACAGGAAGGCGGGAGCTTACACGGGCGCCATGCAGATCTTCCGCCAGCTCATGAGCTACGAGTATCTGTGGCAGAACATCCGCATGAAGGGCGGCGCCTACGGCTGCTCGGCCGTCATGGCCAGAAACGGCAGGACGGCTTTCGTCACTTACCGCGATCCGCATCTTCTCCGCTCGAAGGAGATCTTCGAGGAGGCGCCGGACTATCTCGAGAATTTCACGGCGGATGAAAAGCAGATGACCAAGTACATCATCGGCACCCTCTCCGTAGTTGACACGCCCATGACCCCATCCATGTTCGGCAGCGCCTCTATGGGGGCTTACATCTCCGGAGTGACAGCCGAAGAGAGGCAGAAGCACAGAAATGAGATCCTCGACGCGACAGAAGACGACATCCGCGCCCTGGCCCCGGTCTGCCGCGAGGCACTGTCCTCTGGCGCCTTCTGCGTCATCGGCGGCGAGTCCCGCATCAAAGACCACCAGGATCTCTTCGGGAAGACAGAGTACCTGCTGTAAAGGAGAAGAAATGAGTGAGACGAAGTGCGGCTATGCCGCGATCATCGGCCGCCCCAACGTGGGCAAGTCGACTTTGATGAATCACCTGATCGGACAGAAGATAGCCATCACGTCCGAGAAACCACAGACGACGCGCAACAGAATTGAGACGGTCTATACGGACGAGTCGGGGCAGATCATCTTCCTCGACACGCCCGGCATGATCCACGAGACCCGCAATAAGCTGGGCGAGTACATGATGGAGGTGTCGATCGGGACTCTGTCCGATGCGGATGTGGTCCTGTGGCTGGTCGAGCCCTCCTCCTATGTCGGCGAGGAGGACAAGAACATCATCAGGGCCCTGGGCAAGGTGAAGACGCCTGTTCTTCTGGTCATCAACAAGATCGACACCCTGGGCCGTGAGGCGGTCGCCCATATCATGGACAACTGGAAAAGTCAGTATTCATTTGCCGATGTGATCCCGGTGTCGGGCCTCAAGGCCGTCAATCTCGACACCCTGAGAGATGCCATTTTCAAATATCTGCCCTATGGGCCGCTCCTCTACGACGAGGAGACCCTGACCGACCAGCCCATGCGGGCTATCGCCGCCGAGGTCATCCGCGAGAAGGCTCTGCGCCTGCTCTCGGATGAGATCCCCCACGGCATCGCGGTCACCATCGAGCGCTACCACGAGCGCGAGGATGGGGTGACGGAGATCGAGGCTTCGATCATCTGCGAGAAGGAGAGCCACAAGGGCATTGTGATTGGCAAGGGAGGCTCCATGCTGAAGAAGATCGGCTCCGCAGCCCGCTATGATCTTGAGAAAATGACGGGCGGCCATGTCTATCTGAAGCTCTTCGTCAAGGTGAGAGCACACTGGCGCGACAATCCCCAGATGCTGAAAAATTACGGATATGTGAGAAAAGAAAAATGAGGACGCAGGGGCGGTTCTTTTGGGTTCCGCGGAGGAGCCATGCAGGAGGCTTCTTTGTTTTGTGGTAACTGTTCAGCAGGCCTGACGAAGGCGCGATAAAAAAGCACTTCCGAAGTGG
>OMTP01000016.1 GCA_900313955.1 uncultured Lachnospiraceae bacterium
CCTGCTTTTGCGGCGAAAATTACTAAGTGAAGGAAGAAGGCCTTTGTGCGAAGCGACAAAGTGACCCACCCGTGAACAGTAACCAATGGAAAAATAAATTCCCAACTTTGCAAACTTTTTCTTGCATTTCCTGATGGACTTCTATATAATAATTCTTGCGTTCAAACGCAGGCTGCTGTGGCACAGTCGGTAGCGCACCTCATTGGTAGTGAGGAGGTCACCAGTTCGATTCTGGTCAGCAGCTCTTAACCCGCTCAATGGAGCGGGTTTTTTCGTGCGCAAAAACGCTGCGCCATGAGAACCGTCCCCGGTGGTGCACCCATTGGGTACTGGTTTCTTCTTGCGAGCAAGAAAAAAGGGCTGACATATGTCAGCCCAGGCGGGAGTAGAGCTCCTGCTTTTTTTCATTGAATTCTTCTTCGGTGAGGACGCCGGCGTCCTTTAAGTCTTTCAGCTTGCTGATGGCATCCATGACCTGGCGGCGGTCAGCATAGCCTGCATCCTCCGCTTCTTCCACAGCGCCTTCTGCCTGCTCACGTGCCCTGGCGGCAGCCTCGTCGATCGCTACGCGCTCTGCATAGGAGATCGGCACGGGCTGAGGTGCGTCAGGGTCGATGATCGGCCTCACGTCACCGCTGTAGCCCTGCTTGTTCTTCCAGGAGCCGCGGCGCTTTCTCGCCTTGGCCAGAGCCTTTGCCTCGATTTTGGCGTTGATCCGGTTCTGGCGAACCGTGACGACAAGGTAAATGATGAGGCGGACGATGGCCAGAATCACAAGAGATGTGACGAGCGTCATCATGAGGGTGTACTGGCTTCTCAGATAGGAGACCGTTCCCAACACACAGCAGAAAATAATGTAGAGATATCGCATGATCTTGCCGAACTTATTAGAGACGAAAAGCGCTATAATAAAAACCACCAGCGCGATGACGGCGTATAATTTCTGATCGCCGGTGAAGAGCGTTCCCAAAAAAGAGGGGACATTTTCAAGCGCCGCCAGTAGCGTATGAACCATAGATTTGAACCTCCTTCCACAGGTTACGAAACCTCTTTTTACGTTGGGTCAATACTGTTGCCTATCCTATCACAACATGGTCACAAAATCTATCCCAAATTTTAACAATTTTGTAACATGAGAAAATGGAAATCACGAAGTCATTTGCATTTTGGGGTATCTATGCTAAGATGAAAGAAAGCAAAATGAAAGTTGAGGGAGGATTATGGATACAAACGAAAAGACAGGAGAGGTGATCTCCAGAAACTTCATTGAAGAGGCGATCGACAAGGATCTTGAGGAGGGCAAGTACGAGACGGTGCACACACGTTTCCCGCCGGAACCCAACGGCTTCCTTCACATCGGCCATGCCAAGTCCATCCTTTTGAATTACGGACTGGCCAAAGAGTACGGCGGCAAGTTCAATCTGCGCTTCGATGACACCAACCCGACCAAGGAGAAGAGCGAATTCGTCGAGGCCATCAAGGCAGACGTACAGTGGCTGGGTGCGGACTTCGAGGACCGCTGCTTCTTCGCCTCCAACTATTTTGACACCATGTACGAGAAGGCTGTCCTTCTCATTAAGAAGGGTCTGGCTTATGTGAGTGATCTCTCCGCTGACCAGATCCGCGAGACTCGCGGCACACTGACGGAGCCAGGAACCAATGACCCCATGAGAGAGCGCACGATCGAGGAGAACGTAAAGCTCTTCGAGGAGATGAAAGCAGGCGTTTACCCGGACGGGAGCAAAGTTCTCCGTGCCAAAATCGATATGGCGTCGCCCAACATCAACATGCGCGACCCCGTCATTTACCGCATCGCCCACATGAGCCACCAGAACACAGGCGACAAATGGTGCATTTATCCCATGTATGACTTCGCGCATCCCATCGAAGACGCGATCGAGGGCATTTCCCACTCCATCTGCACCCTTGAGTTCGAGGATCACAGACCACTCTACAACTGGGTCGTCGACAACACGGACTGGGAGGAACCGCCGCGCCAGATTGAATTTGCCAAGATGTACCTGAAGAACGTCGTCACGGGTAAGCGATACATCAAGAAGCTGGTCGAGCAGGGCATCGTCGACGGCTGGGACGACCCGCGCCTTGTCACGATCGCAGGCCTTCGCCGCCGCGGCTTCACGCCCGAGTCCATCCAGAAATTCGTCGAGATCACAGGCGTCGCCAAGGCCAACTCCACGGTCGACTACGCCGAGCTCGAGTACTGCATCCGCGAGGACCTGAAGATGAAGAAGCCGAGAATGATGGCTGTTCTTCATCCCTTAAAGCTCATCATCGACAACTACCCGGAGGGCCAGACGGAGATGCTGACCGCCGAGAACAACCTGGAAAATCCGGAGCTGGGCACCCATGAGATCCCCTTTGGCCGCGAGCTCTACATCGAGGCTGACGATTTCATGGAAGTTCCTGTCCACAAGTACAAGAGACTGTATCCGGGAAATGAGGTCCGCCTCATGCACGCCTATTTCGTCAAGTGCGTCGGCTGCGACAAGGATAAAGATGGCAACGTCGTCGCGGTCCACTGCACATACGACCCGGAGACAAAGGTCGGCAGCGGCTTCACCGGCCGCAAGGTCAAGGGCACCATTCACTGGGTTCCTGCAAAGGAAGCTGTCACGGCGACGGTTCGCCTCTATGAGAATCTCATCGACGAGGAGAAGGGCGTCTACAACGAGGACGGCTCTCTCAACCTCAACCCGAATTCGCTGACTGTGATTGAAGATGCAAAGCTTGAGCCGGCCTGTGCCGACGCCAAAGCTTATGACAGCTTCCAGTTCGTGAGAAACGGCTTCTACTGCGTCGACTGCAAGGATTCGAAGCCCGGTGCGCCGGTCTTCAACCGCGTCGTCACGCTCAAGAGCTCCTTCAAGCTGCCGGCAAAAGGATGATGGCCGATTATGATAAAAGCATGTATTTTTGATCTGGACGGTACTCTGCTCTACACGCTGGACGCCATCGCACGAGCCGGCAACCGCATGCTGACGTCTCTCGGCTACCCGGAGCAGCCGGTGGACGATTACCGCTACTACTGCGGCGACGGCTCGGATAACCTAGTCATCCGCTGCCTCGACAAGGTAGGGGGGAAGACCAGCGAAAATCTGGCCGCCGGCAAAATCCTCAACCGGAAGTTCCTGGCGGAGGATCCATCTTTCGGTGTCCATCCCTATGAGAAAATGCCGGAGGTTCTTCAGGAGCTGAAGGCCAGGGGATTCAAGCTCGCGGTTGTCTCCAATAAGCCGGATGACTCCGCCCAGCTGACCATAGCAAATGCTTTCGGGGACGGTCTCTTTGACCATGTCCAGGGCCAGGGAAACGGCATCCCCATCAAGCCCGACCCCAAAGGGGCTCTTCGCGCCGCCGAAAGACTGGGCGTTATGCCGGAAGAATGCTATTATTTTGGCGACACCTGGACCGATATGCAGACCGGCACGAATGCCCATATGCATACGATCGGCGTCCTCTGGGGTTACCGTGACGAAAAAGAACTAGAAGAAAACGGGGCAGAGGCGATCATCTCCGCGCCCACCGATATTCTTACTCTCGATGGAATTGCGTAAATTGTCTGGTGCGTCATGCCGGACAACTTGCACAATTTGATAGAAATTCTGTAAGGAAGGAGGGAGCCATATGGAATACAGCGACGAATGTCTGGACACTTTCCTTGAGAACCAGGGCCAGCTCTTCGACGAACCGGTAGCCGATTCGCGGGAGGAGGCCGAGGCCTTTCTTGAGGACTGCATGGCTCAGGTCGTGAGCAATATCCGTCAGGTGCGCAAGCTTCTCGACGAATCCGGTATGGATGTTGAGAGCATGACCGACGAAGAGCTCGAGGACCAGAGCGAGATCTTCCCGCTTCCCGACGGAAGCTATCTGATTGTAGAAGGGTAATCCAACGCAGTCGTACAGGAGCCTGCCGCATTTGCTTTCAGGAGCAAAGGCGACAGGCTTTTTTATAGGCAACAACTAGCTGACATATGAACAGTGACTCTGGTAGCACTCATTTAAAATGAGTGCTAATTTTTTCTTGACATTTGTATAAAATACTCCTATCATAGGGGATAAAGACGTCAAGATACAGGACAGCTGCACGGGAGGTGCATTTTCATTTTCGCGAAAATGCTATCGCAGGAAAAAGGAGCCGGTGCGGCGGAGAATTCATTTTCATTCAAATGACAAAGAGGTGTATGTAAAATGGAAAAGAAGGGAAATCTTTCGATTAATTCTGAGAATATGATGCCGATCATCAAAAAGTGGCTCTATTCGGATCATGACATTTTCATCCGCGAGCAGGTGTCCAATGCCTGCGACGCAATTACAAAGCTGAAGAAGCTCGAGGCGGTGGGTGAGTACAAGCCGGAAGAGGATCGCAAGTATGAGGTTCATGTTGTGGTCAACCCGGACAAGAAGACACTGCAGTTTATTGATAACGGTATCGGTATGACGGAGGACGAAGTCGTCGAGTACATCACTCAGATCGCATTTTCCGGGGCGTCCAAGTTCCTGGAGAAGTACAAGGGAAAGACCGATCAGGATCAGATCATCGGCCACTTCGGCCTCGGCTTCTACTCTGCTTTCATGGTCGCCTATGATGTCACGATCGATACGCTGAGCTATCTGCCGGACGCAAAGCCGGTCCACTGGGAGAGCGACGGCGTGAGCGACTACACGATCACAGACGGTACCCGCGACACGGTCGGCACGACCATTACGCTCTATCTCAACGACGACAGTCTCGAATTCTGCAACGAGTACCGCGTCCGCGAAGTTCTGAATAAGTACTGCAGCTTTATGCCGACGCCGATCTACCTCGAGGATGTAGGCGCCGAGGCCAAAAAGCGCGCCGAAGAAGAGGAGAAGCGCCTCGAGGAAGAGGATAAGAAGAAGCGCGAGGAGGCCATCAAGGACGGCAAGGATGTTCCGGAGCCTCACAAGAAGGCTGAGCCTGTGCCCATCAACGACATCCATCCGCTCTGGACCAGGATGCCCAAGGACTGCACGAAAGACGACTATGTCGACTTCTACCGCAAGGTCTTCAACGACTACAAGGAGCCGCTCTTCTGGATCCATCTCAACACGGATTACCCCTTCAACCTGCGCGGCATCCTCTACTTCCCTAAGATCAACACCGAGTACGATGCTCTTGAGGCCCAGATCAAGCTCTACAACAATCAGGTCTTCATTGCCGACAACATCAAGGAAGTTATTCCCGAGTTCCTCATGACCATGAAGGGCGTCATTGACTGCCCGGACCTGCCGCTCAACGTCTCCCGCTCCGCTCTGCAGAACGACGGAACCGTGAAGAAGATCAGCGAGTACATCTCCCGCAAGGTCGCCGACAAGCTGGTCGGCATGTGCAAGACCGAGCGTGACGAGTACGAGAAGGTCTGGGACGACATCGCTCCCTTCCTCAAGTACGGCTGCCTGAAAGACGACAAGTTCGAGAAGAAGATGGCCGACTACATGCTCTTCAAGAACCTCGACGGCAAGTACCTGACCCTCGAGGAGTACCGCGACGCCAACAACCTGAAGAAGGAGGAGAGCGCGGAAGTCTCTGATGAAAAGGCATCTGTGGATGAAAATGCTTCATCTCCGGAGGACGGCGAGTCCGTCGCGGGCGATGTCGTCGATGAAAATGGCGATACGGTGGAGACTGCTCCTTCTGATTCTGAAAATTCTTCTGCCCCTGAAAATGAGGAAAATGAGGACAAGGAGCCGGAGAAGTCCACGGTCTTCTATGTGACGGATGAGGTGCAGCAGGCCCAGTATATCGCCATGTTCAGAAAGGCCGGAAAGGATGCAGTCATCCTGACCCAGAACATCGATCAGCCCTTTATGCAGAGACTGGAGCAGAAGAACGAAGATCTCAAGTTCGCCCGCATCGACTCCGAGCTTGCGGCTGATTTCACAGGCGACGCCGTCGACAAGGAAGACGTCGACAGCCTCACGGCCACATTCAGGGACGCCCTGAAGAATGACAAGCTGGCCGTTCGCGTCGAGCACATGACGGATCCTGACATCGCCGCCATCACGACTGTCTCCGAGGAGAACCGCCGCATGAGCGAGATGATGAAGATGTACGGCATGAGTGAAGACATGGGCAATGAGGAGGAGACACTGGTTCTCAACGCCGATCACGCCCTGGTCAAGTATGTCCTCAGCCACAAAGACGACAGCTTCACCCCGACCATCTGCCAGCAGCTCTTCGACCTGGCCCGCATCTCTCAGAAGCCGCTGAAGCAGGATGAGATGACCGCCTTCGTCAAGCGCTCCAACGACATCATGGTCCACCTGACCGAGCAGTAAGATACATTGCAAATATCCCCGGCAGATTCGTCTGTCGGGGATATTTGCGCGTTACTGTTCACGGGTGGGTCCCAACGTCGCTCCGCAAAAAGACCTTCCCTCCGGACTTAGTAAATTTGCGCGCAAAAGCGGGCGCGCAA
>OMTP01000024.1 GCA_900313955.1 uncultured Lachnospiraceae bacterium
GATGACGAAGGTTCGCTCGCAAGGACAATTCGCCGCTGAGGACATGTTTTTCTCCCCGCAAAGAGCCCGTCCTGAACAGTTACAATTTTTCCGAGTAATCCGGCATTCCACAACCCCTGTACTGCAGAACCCACGGGGATGTATCCTGCGGGTTCACCTGAAAACGGGTGCCTGTCACCAGACTTGTTAGAATACTCTAAAATGTCTGGTGACAGGCACCCGCTTTTTACCTGGCCTTTTTCACGGACATGCGGAAGAGGACGAGGCCGATGACGAAGAAGGAGGAGATGACGGCGACGCCGAGGCGCTTCTCACCGGTGACAGTGGTGACGGCGGCGAGAACCAGGGAGCCCAGGGCGTCAGCTCCCTTGCCGCAGATATCGAGGAAGCCGAAGTACTGGCCGGACTTCTCTGCGGGGATGATCCTGGTGAAGTAGGAGCGCGACAGGGACTGGATGCCGCCCTGGAAGCAGCCGACGCTGACGGCCAGAATCCAGAAATGAATCTGCCGGGTCATGAAGACCGCGAAGAGGGCGATGCCGAAGTAGGCAATGATGCAGACCGAGATCAGAATTTCGGATCTGTACTTTCTTGCCAGCCGACCGAAGAGGAGAGCGCTTGGAAAGGCCACAAACTGGGTGAGGAGCAGGGCCAGAAGAAGGCTGGTGCTCGTGAAGCCCAGGGCTTTCCCGTAGGCCGTCGAAGTGTTGATGATCGTGTAGACGCCGTCAATGTAGAAGAAGAAGGCGACGACGAAGAGGAAGACGCGCTTGTCCTTGTACATATCTTTCAGGGTGCTGCCGAGCTGGGCGAAAAGATTCTTCTCTGCATTTTCCTCTGTGATGTAGTTCCTCTGCTTGTACATTTTAAGAAGGGGCAGGGACATAACCACCCACCAGACGGCGACGATGACAAAGCCGAGGGCCATGGACATTTTCTCGGACAGGCCCATTTTCCCGCCGAAGAGGTAGAGGAGCAGGCAGACGATGAAGGGAATGACCGAGCCTATGTAGCCGAAGGCGTAGCCCTGGGAGGAGACGTCGTCGGAGCGCTCATCCGTTGTCACGTCGCCCAGCATGGAGTCATAGATGACGAGACTGAGCTGGTAGGCGCATCTGGCGATGAGGAAAATGATGAGGAAGGCCATCCACTTGTCCGGAAATCCCATGAGAAGACATCCCGCCGCGCCGAGGAAAATGGTGGCTGCGAAGATCTTCTTTTTGCGCCCTTTCTTGTCGGCAAAGGCTCCGAGCGGCGGACCCATGAAGGCGACGATGATGGTCGAGACGGCCAGGGCCACGTTCCACACGGAGAGATAGCGCGTGTCGGACATGCCAGCCTCTTTGGTCAGGGAGTTAAAGAAGATAGGAATGAGGGTGGAGACGAGCAGGGTGAAGGCGGAATTGCCCACATCGTACAGGATCCAGTTGCGTTCCAGTTTTGTCAGCTTGAATTTCTCGGATTGGCTCATAGGATACTTCTCCTTTGGCTAAGATTTGTACTTCTATTATATACTTTCACGAAAAAAGTTGTGTAATAACAAGGTAAAATTGTGCGAAAGTGACGGCGGGGCAACTGCAGTTCACTCGACAGCCAGATGAGCGATTGGAAAGCACTTCCTCCGTGACTCTACGCTCCGCTTCGGTCGGCTGCTCTTCGAACGTCCACCGGACGTTCAGCGCCCCCTCAAAGGTTCACTTCGGAAGCGATTTCCCGAGGGCACCCGTCGACTGACGAGTGAGCAATAGTTACAGTTCATGGGGCACCCCGGCGCGTAGCAAAAAGACCTTCCATCAGGGCGCATTCGAATTTGCGCGCCCGCTTTTGCGCGCAAATTTACTAAGTCCGGATGGAAGGTCTTTTTGTGGAGCGACGTTGTGACCCACCCGTGAACTGTAACGACCAGAAGCGCAGTTACTGAAAATGTTTTGATCAGAAGTTGAGTAAACAAGCAAAGTGTGCCATAATAGGGTTAGAAATGAATCCTCCCGCGAAGAGGCAAGTAGAATTATGTGACCAGGAACATTCAGGAGCAACTAAGTATGACAGGAGCGAAGAAAACTTTATCTGTCTTAAATGGAATCTACAGCTGGGTGGTGACTGCACTTATTATGGCAGCGGTTGCTTTCGCGGCTTATTCCATCTGGGATAATGCCCAGATCTATCAGGCGGCGGAAAATGTCGGCGACGAGCTGCGCTCTCTGAAGCCCGACCCGAAGGGTCCGGAGGGGCCGACTTTTGATGATCTGAGGAAGATCAATCCTGACGTCTGTGCCTGGCTCACAGTTGACAATACGAATATCGACTACCCTGTCGTGCAGGGCGCGTCCAACCAGACCTACCTGGACCGCGACGTCTACGGCAGCTTTTCTCTGGCCGGCAGCCTTTTCCTCGATGACCGCAACAAGAACGATTTTTCTGACCGCTACTCGCTCATTTATGGTCACCACATGGACCAGCATCTCATGTTCGGTGACCTCGATCTCTTCAAGAAGAAAGCATTTTTTGATGAAAATGAGACAGCGACACTCATGATTCCGGGCGAGACCCGTCCCTACAGGGTGCTGGCAGTCGGGCAGATCTCTGCGGGAACGGAGGAGGTCTTCGATCCCGACAAATGGAGGGACAGCCTGCGTGGATTTGCCCAGTTCATCAAGAAGAATTCCATCTGGTACCATGAGAATCAAATGCAGCTGCTCATCAGCGAACCGGATAAGGTGGACATTTTGAGCCTTGTGACCTGCTCAAACGGGAGTACCAACGACAGAACTGTGCTCATCCTGATAAGAGAGAATCCGAATCGGACAAATGTGGAGCCGACGCCCGCGCCGAGTGGCGTGCCGAGTGCTGTCCCCACGGTCTCACCGACCGCGGAGGTGACATCTGTACCGACGGATGAACCGGCGACGCCGACCGCGGAGGAGCCAAGTCAGGAGCCAACGGCAGAGCCGAGTGCTGAACCAACGGCGCAGCCGACAAGTCAGCCCACGGCAACGCCGACTTCGCCGTACAATCAAAATAGCCACGACAATCGCACAGGGACGAATACAAAGAACAGCTCGGATGTCCAGTCAGGAGATCCGACGGTGGGAAGGGCAGATCCGGGCACTGGCTCCGTGACCGGCACAAATGGCGGCAGCGACACCGTCCAGGGCGACCTGCCCAAGACTGCCGACACTCGAAATCCCGACCTGTGGAAAGGTGTCATCATCGCCATGATCGCCCTCATTGCTGCCATCGAGATCCATGATCGAATGCGCAGCAGGCGCGAGGATGAGGAATGAGGAAGCCCGAGACAAAAAACAGCTCTGAGTTTTTCCTTGTAAGGAAGAGTGGGGTGGCTCAGAAGAAGGATCTGCCAGAATGAGCCCACAGCCGGAAACTCGAGCCGAAAAAAGAGCGGGCTTATATGGGAGCCTGGGCATAATGAGCCAACGAAGAAGATTTCACCGGGAAAGGTTAGCTGGGAGAAGAGTTGGGCAGAGGGAAGAAGATCGTGTATATAGCCGCTGCAGTTGTGATCGGTATCTCGGCCTGGCAGCTGTATCAGTTTCAGGCCGGAGGCAGAGCCACGGAAGATAAGTATAGTGCCCTGGCGGAAAATGTCCATGGGACGGAGGAGGCAACTTCTACAGGAAGCCAAATGACCATGGGCATCCATGCTGCCGAGACGCCGACACCGGACGCGGTCGGATCTGCTTCCGGGATGGATGGTGAAAATGGTTTCTCAGTGGCAGGCGCAGGAGCAGGATCATCCGCAGGGAATACCGCAGATGCGGCCGCCGGAGGCGCTGCGGGCGAAACCAGTGAAGATACGGTCGGTGTGACCGGCGAGAGCGGTGCCGAGACCAACGCGCAAATTGCATCCCTGAAGGAGAAGAATCCGGACACCGTCGGCTGGATCACCATCCCGGGAACGGCTATTGATTATCCGATTATGCAGCGCAAAAGCGATGTGGATTTCTATCTGGACCACGACTTCGACAGCAAGAACGATATTCATGGCGTTCCCTTCCTCGATGCGGGCTGCCGCATGAATGAATCCGGCAACCTCATCATCTACGGCCATCACATGAAGGATGGAACCATGTTCCGGGATCTCATGAAATATCAGGACGCCTCCTTCTGTGAGGAAAACCCGACCATCACTCTTACAAGCGAAAGATGGACCGCCAGCTATCGCATTTTCGCGGTCCTGGTCATGTCGGAGGCAGATCGCGAAATATTTCCCTACTACAAGTATATCCAGTTTCAGAATGAGAAAGAGTGGAATACATTCCTTGACGGCTGTCAGACATTTTCCACATGGATGAGCGAATCGATTCCATCCTTTGGAGATCAGCTCGTGACCCTGTCGACCTGCGAGTACTCTACGGAGGACGGCCGCCTCGTCGTCATTGCATCCGAAGAGTGAGGTGCGCCACGAGAACCGTCCCCAGTGGCGCTGATTACAGCTGCTTCTCCCCGGTACGGTAGCGGCGGATGGCAAAGGCGAGCTGGTACTCGAAGAGCTGGGAGTAGCTCATGAGGTCGCAGCCCAGCATCTCACTGATCTTGGTCAGGCGGTAGCGCAGGGTGTTGCGGTGGATGTAGAGGGAGTCGGCGGTCTCGGAGATGCTCCCGTTGTGGGCCAGGTAGGCCTCGAGGGTTTTGGCCAGACTGCCGGTCTGCATGCGGTCGGAGGCGAGCAGGGGACCGAGTTTCTTCTCGACGTAGTCGTCGAGGAACTTGCGGTCGGTGAGCTGGGCCAGCATGGCGTAGATGCCGAGGTCTTCATAGCGGAAAATGGCGGCTTCGGTCTTTAATATTTTTCCGATTCGGATCGCCTGCCTGGCCTCGGTCAGGCTCCTGCGAAAGCCGTCGATGTATTCATGGGCGGCTCCGACGCCTGCGATGGTCGGCTCGCCGGATATTTTTCCTATTTTCAGCGTTACATCAAAGAGGAGGCCCTGCTCCTCAATTTTTTTTGCATCCTTTTCGGGAACGAGGAGAAAGACAGACAGAAGCTGGGTCATCATGAGCGGAAGAGGAAGGCTTGCCTCCCGAAAAGCCATTTTTACGGCGTGGCGGATGCGACGCTCCTGGTCCTCGGAATCAGTTGCCGCTGCAGGACCGATGCCGAGGCCGGCCGCGACGCGCTGCCCATGATCGCAGCTGCCGGCACCCTCATCTTCCGAATCCTCCTGCTCTGAAGGCTTCTCCGTTCCCTCGATGCAAATGACCACAAAAGGTCCGGACAGGGAAATATGCATCTTCCTCGCCTCATGCAGAATCTCTTCCTTGTTGGGTTCGGCGGAGAAGAGAATAGCGGAAATGAGCCCCTCCATAGAGTGAATCTCCTGGGCCTCCTCGATGAGAGCGCGGCAGATGAGCTGGGAGAAGTCGACCAGGTGGTAGTCGGCGGCCATGGCTGCGAGGGGCAGGCTGTGCTCGCGGCAGAAACGCTCGATTGCCGGCGTGATGAGCCCATCCGTGATAAAGAGGCCGGCGATCCCCTTGCCGGTCATGGCTTCCAGCATACCCAGGACCCGGTCTTCCATAGTGAGGATGAGGCGGTTGGTGAAGACGACCATCTCCCCTCCGTGGATATACTGGAGCACCTCCCTTGAGTCCTCCACATCGAGCGCGCTGTCCGCGAAGTAGACCCAGCGGATGCGGGAGGAGAGGCCGTTTTCGCCCGTCACGAGGCGCACCTTTCCCTGCAGGTCACTTAGATCCAGAAGTTCGCGTACTGTCATATTTCCTATCCTCCAGAAGGTACGGGACGCAGCCCTTGTCTTCACTTTCCATTGAGCTATTCAGGAGACGGGCAAGGAGGCTGTCCCAAAGCACTTCCTCCATGGACATCTCTTATAGGTTTCCTCCTGAAGTACATTGGGGGCGCATGACTGCTGGCCCGTCCTGAAAAGCTGCTTTTCCATAAATTATAGCGCGATTGTGCGCGGCGCACAATTGGATTCGGATGCCTGTCCATTGCGCAGGGAGGAAAGAAAATGTATAGTAGGGTTCATCGAGGGAAGATACATGAGCCGGTCGGAACGAGACGGATGCTCCGTCCCGGCAGGACATGATTTTTCCTGAAAATGCGGCAGAGACGTCGCTCCCTTGCAAGAAGCAGGGCGGGCAGGTCTCTCTTTTTTTGCCCAAAAGACTTATATAGGAGGATAGCAGATATGCTTAGAACAGATTTACCGAAGATTGTCACGGAGAAGGTTCCGGGCCCAAAGGCCACAGAGATTTTAAATAGAAGAGATGAGGCGCTGCCCAGGGCACTGTGCGGCTATACTTACCCGCTCATCATCAAGAAGGGCGAGGGCGCTATGTTTGAGGATGTCGACGGCAACAAGTTCCTCGATTTCGTCGGCGGCGTCGGCGTTCTGAACATCGGCTATTCCAATCCTGAGGTCATCGAGGCCGTCAAGGATCAGGCGGACAAGTACTTCCACTGCATTTTCAACGTTGTCGGTCATGAGGGCTACATCGAGCTCGCTGAGAAGTTTGACGAAATCTCCCCGGTTCGCGGCACAAAGAAGAAGACCTACTTTGCAAACTCCGGCGCTGAGGCTGACGAGAACGCCATCAAGGTCGCCAAGGCTGCAACCGGCCGCCAGGGCATTATCTGCATGAGCGGTGCTTTCCACGGCAGAACCAACCTGACCATGGCTCTCACGGCGCAGAAGTCCTACGCAGTCGGCATGGGTCCCTTCCCCTCTGACATCTACAGAGCTGAGTTCCCCTACCTCTACAGAGCACCCAAGGGCTACACCGAGGAGGAGGCAATTCAGTATTACATCGAGAAGCTCAAGCACCTCTTCGTCGACGCCGCTCCGGCAAATGAGATCGCAGCTATCCTTGTTGAGCCGCTGCAGGGCGAGGGCGGATTCATCCCGGCTCCGATCGAGTGGGTCAAGGCTGTCCGCAAGATCTGTGATGAAAATGGCATTCTTCTCATCGCCGATGAGGTTCAGTGCGGTAACTGCCGTACAGGAAAATATTTTGCATCTGAGTACTGGGCTGAGGCCGGTGCCGCTCCGGATATCATCGCAACTGCAAAGTCCATGGGCGGCGGCATGCCGATCTCCGCGATCACAGCATCTGCAGAGATTATGGACAAGGTTCCGGCAGGCACCATCGGAGGCACTTACTGCGGCAACCCGGTTTCCTGCGCATCCGCTCTCAAGGTCATGGAGATCATGAAGAGAGAGGACTATCCGGGAAAAGCAAATCATATCGGTGAGATCGTCATGAAGAGATACCATGAGTTCCTCGACAAGTACGAGGAGGTCGGTGATGTCAGAGGTCTCGGCGCTATGATTGGTATTGAGTTCGTCAAGACAAAGTCCGGCAAGGAGCCGTACGGAAAGTTCGCTTCTACAGTCATCGCAAAGGGCATCCAGAAGGGTCTTCTCATGGAGGCCTGCGGTGAGACAGGTAACGTCATCCGCTTCCTGGCACCGCTCTGCATCACAGATGAGCAGCTGAACGCCGGCCTTGATATCATGGAGGAGTGCATCAGGGAGACAGAAGCAGAGCTCGCCTGAGGAAACTTTTCTTTCGAAATAAGAATGCGGATGTCATTCTTGTATATTTCCCCCCGCGGATTCCGAAAACGGAATTTGCGGGGGGATTTTTATACCTTGAGACTGGTTTGTTGCCTGCTATTGCCGGCGACATGGAATAGGACGTACCAGGTGTTGCCGGTAAGAAGCAGGATTAGTTGTAACTGTTCAGGAGGGCACTTTTGCTTCGAGAAAAACATTCTACACTCCGTT
>OMTP01000191.1 GCA_900313955.1 uncultured Lachnospiraceae bacterium
GCGAAAATTACTAAGTGAAGGAAGAAGGCCTTTGTGCGAAGCGGCGAAGTGACCCCCCGTGAACAGTAACGCAACTGTCTGGTAACTGGCACCCGTCAGCAGGTGAATTGCTCCCCTTATTCTTTCATGAATCCCTTCCGTGTGTATCTCCACGTCCCGGACTGACCGTAGTAAATGTTGTAGCCGTTCCTGCCTGTCTCCTCCGTGAAGTCCGGATCGAAGACGGCCCAGGAGGCTGCCTTGTCCGTGCCGGAGTTGAGGTTAACCTCGACCCAGCTGTGAGGCCCGAGACCGCCGCGGCGGAGGGGAACGACGCCCCAGCACTGGCGGGCCTCATAGCCCAGGGTCACTGCCATCTCGTAGAAGGTCGCCGCCATGACGTAGCAGTTGCCCTTATGGTTGTCAAAACCATAATCCGCATACCACTTGATGCCCGGATCCGGCGTATCCGGCATGATCGAGTTGTGACCGTAGTACTTCATGCCGGCCGACCAGTTGAAAGCTTTGCGAAGCGTCCATCCGATCTGGTCGAGCTTTGCCTTTGCCTTGGGGAAACGGTAGGAGGGATGGTACTGCTCCTTGAACTTCTTGTAGACATCCTCGTCATAGGTCGCCTTGCCTGCCCTGCCCTCCTTGAGGCCGACCGTGACAAAATTCTCAATGACTTTCTGTCCGTCGCCGCCCACAAGAGCTGCTGCATCTGAGTACTTGGAGATGTAATACTCGTAGTCATAAATCGCCGAGAGATCCGTGCCCTTATAGATGGTCGTGGCGCCCAGATCCCTGACCGCTGCCGCCTGACCGCTCCTGACAGCGTACCAGGCGATTCCCTCCTGTGACCAGCCGGCCTTGCCAAGCGAGTTATCCTCGTTCTTAAAGGCTGTAAAGTTATGAGCTCCGGCTTTGGCATTGGGATTGTATTCGCGGTAGATGGCTGTCGTCTTGTCCGGATCCGAGTACCAGCCGATGCCCTCATCTCTCCAGCCGAGAGCCACCAGTTCTTTGCGCTCGCCGTTGTTCAGCGTGTAGTGGTGGTCGCCCGCATTGGGATTGTAGAGGCGGTAGACAGGCCTGGAAGATAGCCTGGGCGCATACCAGCCGATGCCCTCGTAGAGCCAGCCCCTGGACCGGATACTCTTCGCCTCCCCCCTGGAGGCCGTGTAAAAATGCTCGCCGCTGTTGGGATTGTACATGCGGTACATGGCCTGGGATTCGACAGCCTCGTTGCCGCTGACTGTATCTGCATCTGTAAGCTCGCCTGCCCCTGTCGCCGATTCTTCGTCGCCGACCAGGTTCTCCGCAGCATCACCTACGGGCAGACCCTCAAAATCGCTCGTGGAAGTATCTGCCTCTGCCGGCAGATCAACGCCGTAGGTCTCAAACTGCGCCTCGATGCGATCCGTCGTACCGGCCATGGCCGTCATCGGCAGGGACGCCGCCATAACGGCGCTCAATGTGAGGACTGCCATCCTCCTGCCCATATCCATCTTCTTTCTCATATCTCATTTCCTCCTTTTTCTCTGCTTATTTCGCCCCGTCACCAGCTTCTTGATCAGGTTCCAGATAAAAACCAGGACATATGACCCCGCAAAGACGCCGACGGCAATCCCAAGAAGGGTCAGCCACCACATGTCGCCCGCATCGTAGGGATTCATTTTCATCACGCCGTACAGATATTTAAAGCCAAACATCTGCACAAGGTAGATCCCCAGCGTGCACTTGTCGATCGCCAAAAGCACCAGATTTCCTCGGCCGTCTTCGTGGTCATTTTTCAACATGGAGAAGAAACCCGCCGACTGCAGGATAATCAGCAGAGAATCATAATTCTGCAGGAAACTCCGAACAAGCTTATTTCCCTCTCCATGGACGGGATACGACAGATACGTCATGCCGATGAGGAGACCTGTCCCGACGAGGAATAAGAGCGCCCCCACCGGTCTGGGAATGTGGATTATGTCTTCCTTCAGCACATAGCCCAGTACAAGATAAAAGGGGTAGATGCTGGTGACATAGATGGTAAATGCCGCCTTCAGCCCTGTAGCCTCCTGGATGACCGGCAGAATCGATAGAAAAATGATCTCGAGCACCAGGAAGTAGACCACCACTTGATCGTCCTCCGCCATTTTTCTGTATATGGGCAGGCAGAGGTAAATGGCTATGAGGGCGTAGAGGTAAAATGTATTTGACCAGGAGTCGTTCGTGTAGAGCGCCCTGAGGTAGCCCATCACGGAAAGGCTTCCTTTCAGAAAACAGAAATCGAACAGCTGATAGAGGAAAATGAAGACAGCTGTGACGATCACAATCTTCTTCAGATACTTGCCCAAAGTCTTCCGGATGGTCACCTTGTGCCCAGGATCAAGAAGCAGGGCTCCGGTCACCATGAGGAAGCAGGGCACAGCCCAGGTGCAGGCGCTGCGCACCATGAGGGTGAGATAGCTCCGCTCATCTTCCGGCTGAAAGCTCTTCCACGCAAAGAGGGCCGCATGCAGCACAACAACGGCAATACAGGCAAGGGCCCGAATGTAAGAAAGATAATGAATTCTCTTGCTCTTCTTCATACGCTGATTTTGTCTCATTAGAAAGCTGATTCATGCAACCGTGGGAGGGGACACATGCACGACGCCACGGAGTCCTCCCCATCTTCACAGATTCCAGAAGATTACCAGGTCAGGCCGTCGTCGAGGCAGCCGTCGTCCGTGTTTCCACCGTCATCCCCATTGTCCGTCGTGCCGCCGTCATCACCGGTGTCGCCGCCGTCAGTTGTATCTTCGCCGTCATAGGCAGTGCCGCCGTCATCCGTGTCGCCGCCGTCATGATACGTGGTGCCGCCGTCATCCGCATCCCCGCCGCCATCGTAAGTATTGCTGTCGTCGTAGGTATGCCGTGAGCCGCCGGCGGAGCCTGTCGTGCTGCCCTTATTGGCAGCGGCCGCAGCCGACGCGGCAGCAGCCTCCTTTGCCTTCTGCTCAGCCTCTGCCTTTGCCGCAGCCTCCGCCTCCGCGGCAGCAGCGGCGACAATGGCTTCCTCTGTTCCCTGGGTGCTGATCTCCTGGCTCTGGGACTTGGATGTAAACCTGATGTAAGCTGCCGTGTCGGACAGGCAGATCTCCGCCTCGTCCGTGTCGCCGAACGGGAAGGAGTTGAGATCATAGGACGTGCCGTCTTCGAAGGTCACATGCATGTTGTAGACAACAACATTCCCTGCGGCAGCAACAATATCCTCTGCGGAATCGTAGTAGAGCACCCTCTTCTCATTGACCGCGAAGGGATCTCCTTCCGCAAGCAGATTGGCTCCATTGTTGACCGTAAGTCCCGTGATATTCTTTCCTGTTGCATTGACCAGACGGACCGTCAGGATCGTGTCCGTGTTGGCCACCGTCCCAATGGTCTTAAGACCTGCATTTGGGTCGACCGGCTGGCTGGTAATGATGGGAGCCACCGAACTCGTGGTCTCACCTGCAGCCTCGCTCTCCGCATTCGTCGTCACCGAGGAGACAGCCACATCTTCCGTCTCCGGAACAGACGAGATGAGACTGTCCGTATTTGTCTTTCCGCAGCCTGCCGTCATCACCATCGAGACAGCGAGGAGCGCAATGATCACTTTATTTTTCATCCAGATTCCTCCCTTTCTTGTACACTTGTAACGATTCAGGAGGCCGACGGCTGTGAACGATTGAAAAGCACTTCCTCCGCGGCCTCTACGCTCACTCTTCGGCGGTCCTGAATCGTTCCTTGTGCTTTTATGGCTTCCATCATACCACAAAAATCAGCAACGTTGTACAGAATATATTGATGGCTCCCGCCAGCATCCAGAAAGCGACCTTATTCGTGAAGCGGACAGAGTCCCGGGTCCTGGGGAAGCAGAGGGACATCCAGAAGTAGAAGAGCTCAAGAAGAGGGTAGAAAAAGACCGGTTCGACGCCCAGCACCTTGCGCGCCCCGACCGGTGTGGCTGTGAGGTACATGGCTGCGACAAGGCCGTAGCACATGAACACAAAGAGAACCGGAAGGAGGATGCGCATACGTCTCTTCTCCCTGCGCCCCCAGCCTGTGAACTTATCGGGCTCGAGAACCGCCGCAACAGGGAGCATAAGGGCGCACAGAGTCCGGAGGATCGTCAGGAAATTGACATTTTCTCCGCTGCGGGTGAGAGCCGTGTACTCCCGGACAAGGAGGATATTTTCCAGATCATCCGCCAGATATTTCGTCAGTGTCCCGAAAACTTCGGAGGCATGTTCACCCATGTACGTCAGTTGCCGGACCGCGTCGATATTTCCCACACTCGGATCTCCGACGGGCCAGGTATGGACAAGCCACCTCTCGATCATGAAGAAGAGGAGAGCGACCGCGCAGATGATGACAGCCACCCACCTTCTTTCCTTCTTGCTCCTCCATTTTTCACGGGGAATCATGAGGAGGAAGAGCAGAAGGGGCGCATAGAGCAGGTAGCGCGTCGAGACAAGGCCCAGCACACACAGGAAAATGAGGACGATGTGACGGCGCCGCACGAAGGCTGCCTCCTCGTCTGTCCGGTAGTGGAGGCAGATCCCCACGAGGGAAATGGCGGAGACGCAGGCGGCGGTCTCTTCGGTGACGGTCGTGCAGTAAGACAACATGACCGGTGACAGGTAGAGGGCCAGAAAAAATGTCCGGTAGTGATGCATCACCTTCAGGACAAAGTAGGCCATGAGCACGTAGTAGAGGTAGCCACAGAGGCGTGCCAGCCAGATAACGAGGAAGATGGGCATACGGAGTCCCCGGCCAATCTTGTTCCCCAGCGCCGCCGGGAAAAAGGGCAGGGGCTGGACAGCGGCCATTGTCTCATCCGACAGGAACTGATTTCTCTCGGAGAAGGGACGCGACCAGGCCTCGGGGTCATCGATCACGGACTTGAGGGAGATGACGTCCCAGTCGGCTCCGACGGTCTCGTCGTAAGAGACTGGCATCTGAACGCCTGTCTTTCCCTTATATGTCTTGTAGAAGATGGTCCCACTGCCTGCCGCCATGGCCCGGAACTCGCTCTTTTCTTCTCCCGCCCTGTGGGGAAATGGATTTGTCATGATAAGGACACTCATCCCCAGGGCGATCCACAAAAAGATGTGCTCCGCTTTTCCGTCCATGAAAATGATGACGATGTAGCTGTAGAGGATCATGAGCAAGATAAGGAGAACCTTGGCTCGAAAATAGGCCTCCGACAGAAAGCCCTGGCGTGTCAGAAGGGCGGCCGCCTGCGGCGTGCCGTTGAGAGCCGCCTTGTGCAGGCTGGCCTGGTAGTGGGTCATGAGGAGTTCTATTTTTGCCTGATCGGCGTGGGTGAGGCCCTTCACCTGGACCGTCATCGTTCTCCATTTGCTGTGGCTGATCCTGGGAAATTCCACATTTAAGTAGCCCTTCTGGGCGATGTCAGCCACATGGTTGACGCTGGTCCCTATGACATTTCCATTTTCATCGAGAAGGGTCAGCTCGAGATCTACTTTCGCCTCAGGATTGCCCACGCGCGCGTAGACCCGCAGCTCATTGACCTGATCTTTGGTCAGCATGAGATCCTGGGTGACCGTCGACTGAGAAATCACCGTAATTCCGTCCGTCATGGCACGCCCGCCGAAAGTGATCCCCCTGTGCGTGTCCGTAAAGGGCTGCGACAGATTCAGAAAGAGCAGCCAGATCACCGTCACCAGAAGCAGCATCCACCACTTGTGGCGGGTCCTCTCCTGCATCCTCGCGATAAACTTCTTCATCCTTCCCCTCCCTTCCGCCGGCTCAAAACCCGCACCGCCGACGTGCACCATATGGAGATTATTATACCATAGAAAAAGGATGTACAGACATGTATCTCCAACGTGAGCATAAAAAAAGCAGAACCGTGGGTCAGACGGTTCTGCTTAAAAATTCTATAGAAAAGATTACTCCATTGCGTCGACAGCCTTGGACATACGGGAGATCTTGCGGGCATTGGTATTCTTCTTGTAGACGCCCTTGGATGTTGCTCTGCCCATGACACCCTGCAGATTCTGAAGAGCTGCCTTTGCCTCGTCCTTGTTGCCTGCCTCGATGGCTGCGTTGACTTTCTTTACAGAAGTCTTAACCTCGGAACGGACTGCCTTGTTTCTCTCAGCTCTCTTTGCGCTGGTGATGACTCTCTTCTTCGCGGACTTGATGTTAGCCAAAACGATTTCCTCCATGAAAATAATAAATCAACTTTTTCACGGTCTCGTCTTTAGCCAGAGACACGAAACTACGGCATGGACGAAACACAACAAGAATATCTTATGAAAATGCGGGGTAAAAGTCAAGGGAAAGTTTAACTTTTTTGCCACTGCCGGTTAGTTAGTTACAGTTCACGGAGCAGCCAGAACTGTCCCGAAAAAGCACTTCCTTCGCGGCCACCCCTCAAAGGTCC
>OMTP01000243.1 GCA_900313955.1 uncultured Lachnospiraceae bacterium
TCGAATGCGCTCCGGAAGAAGGCCTTTGTGCTCCGCGTCGGGGTGCCCCGTGAACAGTAACGTTTGCAGAAAATGTTGCTCTGAAAAGTGGGATGCTCCACCTTGATGACGATTATTATGTGCTGATTGAGCCCAGATTCAGAGAACTTTTTGAACGAAAGAACCAACTTCGTTTGTAGCATCTTGAAGCAGAGTCTCGGTTTGTGATATAGTATTCATAGCGTAGCACTCCCTATGTTGTGAATGATTTTGTCTGCAACTCAATTATATCACGACTGGGTTGTGACTACGCTATTTTTATAATGAAATCCCGCTTAGAATAAGGCTTTTGAGCCCATAATCATGTGGGAAGTATTAGTTACATAAAAATGCTCTGAATCCTTAACAGGCCCAAAAGCCAGTAAAATAAAGGGTTTGAATACTTATGGAGGGATATGAAACCGATGATAAAAATACTTTTTATTTGCCACGGCAGGAGGGACGAGGCGGACGCAAGGTAGAAGATGATCGGGCAGTACCGGGCATTATGCGGCGGTGTGTGCCCGATTTTTTGTGCCCTACTACGGGTTAACTACTGAAGCGGGGAGGTAAAAGAGGAGGTGTGGTTATTTCAAAGTCGGAGATATTGTCTTCATGAGGATCAGAAGTCAAGCCTGGACGCGCAGATGGATTACTACCGCCAGATGATCGACGCGAACGAGGACTGGGAATACGCCGACACGTTCGCCGACAGAGGAATCTTCGGAACGAGCGTGAAGCGCCGGGAACAGTTCCTGAAGATGATGGAAGCCTGCGAAGAAGGACATATCGATCTGATTCTGACGAAGAGCATTTCCCGATTCGCTAGGAACACGGTCGATTTGGTACAGATGCTCCGCTGGCTCAGAGCCCTGAACGTGGAGGTGTGTATCCAGAAGGAAAATATCTGGACGAGCCGCTTAGAAGGAGACAAAAGCCGAGCGGATTCGATACGGGCGAAACGGGTTATGCACACAGCGAAATAAGGTTTATTTCAAGGGCTTTCGAGCAGATTCAGGTCTGTCCGGGAGCCCTCATTTTTTGCTCTGACGACAGGTTTCCGGCAGTCGGAGCCGCTGAACACAGCGGGGTGTGTGCACATATTGTCGCAACGATTTGAACTGTCTCGACGGTTTGATTCTGTTGTCGCAACGATTTGAGTATTGTCTCGACGATTTGATGTAATGTCTGTACGATTTGAATGTGCACTTAAACAAGTACATTTTGATAGAAAATCTTGAGAGATTCAAGAGAATCTTGAAAGCAAGTCCCTCTTATGGTAAAGTACTTAAATTAGGCGTAGTCTATTCATTCGAATCAAAGAGGGCAGTAGCGATGGCTATGAATTACGATAAATTGTGGAAGCTTCTTATTGATAAGAAAATGAACAGAACAGATCTACACAAGCAGGCGCATATTTCTACGAATGCTATTGCTGCAATGGGAAAGGGTGAGGACGTATCGACGAAAGTCCTCAACAAAATATGCAAGACCCTTGATTGCGAGATAGAAGATATCGTTACCTGTGTGCGGGAAGAAAATGAGTAATACGTCCAAATGATTGTTGTTATAGACACGAGGAGCGGATGACGTGTGGTGCAAGAATTGCAATATAGAGACAAATGAAAAATACTGCCCCATCTGTGGTGAAGAAACGGTTGAAGATATCCCCACAGAAGTCTACTGGTGTGATGACTGCCAGGTTCCTGTGATGCAGGAAATCACGCAAGCGGATAAAGGGATTTGCCCTCGCTGTGGGAAAACAATGAAATATATGTCGGCGGATATCCGTCCTGTTTTTCCGAAGGAACGGTTGTTAATCGAAATCCTTCTGAAGAAAAAACCTTATCAATGGGCGGAAAGTTCTGTATGGGCATCAAATAATAGATACTACATCAATGGCAAATCGATTGCTTTGCCGAGCAAGCTTTTCAAGGAAACAAGTGCGGATGGATATATTGAGCAGCTTCGCAAGTATGAGGATGCGAATCCTCATGAGTTTTTTGATGCCAATATTAAAGCTTTTACTGAAGCCAACAGAATGCGTCTTGACTACCTGATTGATGAGGCGCATCGTTTCATAAAGAAAGCAGCAGAAAAGTTTCCGGAGGAGAATATTGTTCTGTCCTTCTCAGGCGGGAAGGATTCTACCGTAACCGCTGATTTGGCCATAAAGGCATTAAGCGATCCGAGCCTGGTTCATATTTTTGGAAACACGACGCTTGAATTTCCCCTGACGGTGGAATATGCGGAAAGATATCGCAAGAACCACCCGCAGGCCATATTCAAGGTGGCAAAGAATAATGAGCAGGTTTTTCAGGATGTATGTGAGGATATAGGACCGCCAGCACGAATGATGCGGTGGTGCTGCTCTATGTTCAAGACTGGACCGATCACCAGAGTTATTAACGGCTTGTATCGGAACCAGCAGATATTGACCTTTTATGGTATTCGTAAGTCTGAGTCCGTTGCCAGGAGTAAGTACAACCGGATAGAAGATGATGCCGAGTCGGTTAAGATTCAGCAGCAGACTGTGGCTTCACCCATTTTTTTCTGGAAGGATATGGACATATGGCTTTACATCCTTTCGGAGGGAATTGATTTCAACGACGCTTATCGCCTCGGTTACGACCGGGTGGGATGCTGGTGCTGTCCGAATAACAATCAGCGGGCGCAGTTCCTGTCAAGAATATACATGCCGGAGGAGTCTAAGAAGTGGCGTGAGTTCCTCGTTGAGTTTGCTAAGAAAATCGGCAAGCCTGATGCGGAGGAGTATGTTGATTCCGGAGCCTGGAAAGCAAGGCAGGGTGGAAATGGACTTCCTGCGGCAGGCGATGTGAAGATACGGTTCACAAACTGCACTACTGAAGATCATGCTAAGATCTATCGGCTTGTCCGCCCGATGGACGATGAATTCTTGAACATGCTTACGCCGTTTGGAAGAGTTGCGCCTGAGCTCGGGCAGAAGTTGTTGCATGAAGTACTTGTGCTTGATGTTAAAGCCAATGTTCCGATTCTGTCTGTGCAGCCCTTTGAACAGGATGGATACGAGCATGCAGTAAAAGTTCGCACAATGAATGTCAAAGACCATGACAGCCTGCAGCACATGGTGGGATATCAGGTCAGAAAGTTCAATGCGTGCCGGAAGTGTCTGAAGTGCGAGTCTCTTTGTAAAGCGGGAGCCATTTCAATTTCAGAGGACGGCTATCATATTGATCCGAATAAATGCGTTCATTGTAAGATGTGCGTGACAGCCAAATATCTTCGCGGCGGCTGCATGATGGACAAGTATTTGAGGACGAAGGATTAGGAGGATATTAAACATGGCCACGAAGTTCCGAGCCAGTGAGACATTTTTTATAAGAAAGGGGTGGCTGAGCAAAGGCATGCGGTATGTATCGCAGAAGCCTGATGTTTTTGTGGACAAAAAAGAAAACCCCATGGATGTTCTTGGGATCGGCGCGAATATGGTCAAGTCACTCCGCTACTGGCTTCAGGCTGTCGGCCTGACCAGTGAGCCTTCGAGAGGAAAACGGATTCAGAAACTGACGGATTTTGGAACGTTGGTCCATGAACACGATCCTTATACAGAGGAGCTTGGAACGCTTTATTTGCTTCAATATAAGCTTGTAACAGATGAAGATATGGCTCCGGCATGGTATTACTTTTTTAACGAATTTACTCTTAGCGAATTTAACAGAGAAGACTTTCTGGAACAGATACAGAATTATCTCAAAATGAAGGATACGAAGGTGGCGCTTCGCTCTCTTTCAGACGATTTTGCATGCATCATCAGCACGTATGTTCCTAAATACAAATCAAATCCATCAAAAGATTCGCCGGAGAATAATATAACGTGCCCGCTGGGAGAACTTGGTCTTATCGATGTTCTGGGTAAGGAGGAGAGAAATATCCTTTACAGGAAGTCGACTCCTTCAGTGAGAAGCTTTAATCCGTGGGTTGTTTTGGCAGTTATCTGCGATCAGGCCAAAGGTCAGGAAGAAATCGGATTGAATGATCTTCTGAATGGGAAACGAAACATTGGCAAGGTGTTTAATCTTGATTCCATCTGCATGCTCGAAATCCTGCATGAAGTGGAAAAAACAGGTGAAATTAAGATCATCCGTACGGCTGGGCTGGATGTCATTCGGTTAAAGAATGCCAAACGAACTTTTATAGAGTGCGTTGAAAATTACTATGCCGACATCGAAAGGACGAATTTATGAGCAAGATGATAGAGGTCGCGCCGGGGTTCCAATATTCTGTGAATATCGGATATGACCTGAACCACGACGATAAATTAAGAAACTTCATCCCAACCAGATCGTCCCTTCAGCTTCTGAAAGAGATTTTGCTGAGTACCAGGCCGGATTCCACTGAGCGCGCAAGAGTTCTGGTAGGTGCGTATGGTAAAGGAAAGTCACACATTGTACTTACCATACTGTCAATTTTGATGCAGCGCGATTGGAATCTTTTTACCCATTTGATTCCAAAGGTTAATGAAGATCCTGAATTAAAGCAACTGGTAGAAAATTATTACTCTGATCCGAGGAACAAGATACTCCCGGTAATTATTAACGGAACAAGTACGAGCCTTCCGCAGGCATTCCTTCTGGCGTTACAGCGGACTCTTAGTGAAAACAATCTGGATATTATGCCGGAAACCAACTATATGGCTGCTGTCCGTACTATTCAGAAATGGGAAGAAAACTATCCGAATGTGTATGAAAAATTCAAAAAGGATATCAGTATGCCCATAGAGGCTTTCCTTTCTGAACTGGAAGCCTATAACGTTGAGATATATGAAGAGTTTGAACGCATTTATCCGACACTGACGGCCGGAAGTGTATTTAATCCATTTGTCGGATTTGATGTGGTGGATTTATATGAAAGTGTTACCAGAAGCCTGAAGGAAAAAGGATATCTGGGAATTTATGTTGTCTATGATGAATTCAGCAAGTTTCTCGAAGCCAATATTGCAGCGGCTTCTGTAAGCGACACAAAAATGCTGCAGGATTTTGCGGAGAAATGCAATCGAAGCGGTAACACCCAGATGCATCTTATGTTGATTTCACATAAGGAAATTTCCAATTATATTGACCGGCTTCCAAAACAGAAAGTTGATGGGTGGCGTGGGGTATCTGACCGCTTTAAGCATATACATCTGAATAATAACTTTGCCCAGACATATGAGATTATCTCCACTGTTATCGTCAAAGACGAAGAGAAATGGCCGGCTTTTTGCAATGATCCAAAGAACAAGAAGAAATTTGATGAATTAGAGAATCGTTATAAGGATCACCCAATCTTCAACGACTCTGTAGAAAATGAGCTTGAGACGACCATTTACGGATGCTATCCCCTGCATCCAGTCTCTATATTTATTCTTCCCAGGCTCTCCGAAAGGATTGCACAAAACGAGCGGACACTCTTTACGTTTTTGTCTGCCGATGGACATGCGACACTGTCTTCATTCCTTAAGAAAGCCGGCAGACCGTCGTTTAAGCTTCTTACACCGGATATCATTTTTGATTACTTCTATCCAGTGTTCCAGAAGGAACCGCTCTCAGGCGAGATGCACAAGAACTTTATTCTTACCGTAAAGATCCTTGAGCAGATTCGGGGGCGGGAACTTGAAAGCAAGATCGTGAAGACGATCTCTCTGATTTATATGCTTGGGCAGTTTGATAAGCTGAAGCCAATCAAAGAGGAACTTGTAGGTGTATATGGTCTTGATTATTCCACATCAGACATTGACAAGGCAATAGTACATCTCATCAAGGAAGAATATGTCATTTATCTAAAGCAGAGCAATGGATACTTGAAATTAAAACAATCCTCTGGCGTAGATATAGAGCAGAAGATTGCAGATACGGTTTCTTCGATGAATTCTCACTTCTCGATGAAGGAAGCGTTGAATGCATCAAATATTGATAGTTATGTTTATCCTTCGCGCTATAACGATGAGAAGGAAATGACCCGATATTTTGAGTTCCAGTTTATTGAGGGACACGAAGTCGACGGCGATGTTGACTGGAATAAGAAAGCAGAGGATATTCAGGCGGATGGTGTAATTTATGCCATAGTCCCAGAGGATGATGAATCACTGCCTGCCATTAAGAAAAAAATTGTTGCCGAAAGTAAAGGCGTTGATAGAGGCATCTTTATTATTCCTAAGAAAGTTACATCTATCGAGAAAACATTAAAGGAGTTTGAGGCAGTACAATCCCTGCGTGGCTCCGCCAGAGAAGATACCATTCTATTTGAAGAGTACGAAGTCGTTTATGAAGACCTACAGGAAGTGATCAATAGTTTTATTAGCGGATACACGCATCCGGAGGAATACAAGTCAGTTTATATCTATAACGGGCAAGAGCAGAATATCTTAAGAAAAGCTGCGCTTACCGGGCTTGCATCCGACATTTGCGACAAAGTGTTCTCTGTAACGCCTATTATTAACAATGAAGCGATTAATAAAGATGTCATCACATCTGTAGCGAATAACAGTAGAAACAAGATCATTGCCGGACTATTGAGGAATACGCTGGAGCCTAACCTTGGCCTGACCGGAACAGGCCAGGAAGTTTCAATTATGCGCAGCACACTTTTGAGAAAGGATGTGTTGATTGATGATGAAACTGGAACACGTATTAACTTAAAACCAGAGGATGACAAAATGAAAGTGGTACTGGATGTGATCGTTTCTTTTGTCACCGATGCGAAGAAGAATGGTCGGGTCTCGTTTGCTCAGTTGTATGAGAAACTGATTTCACCACAATATCATATCGGCCTGCGTAATGGTGTAATTCCCATTTATATTGCTGCCGTATTCCATGAATATCATGAGGATATCATTCTGGAAAACGAGATGGGGCAGGTTCCACTTACCGCAGATACGCTTCAGGCAATCAACTCTGCGCCGGCAGAATATAACCTGGAGTATCTTGACTGGAATCCGGAGAAACAGCAGTTCGTGACTGATATTGCAGAGATGTTCAGCCAGTTTGTCATTGATGCAGAACGTAATCTGAGCGCCTATGAATTTGCAGCATCAGCAATGAAACGATGGTATCTGGCATTGCCAAGATTCGCTAAGGAAACAAAAGGCCTTAACGGAGAAAAAGTTGATCCAAGATATCAGAAGATGGTGCGACTTCTGAAGCAGAATGTTAGTGGCCAGGAACTTCTCTTTGAGAAGCTGCCGGAAGCTTTTGGTTATAGAGAGTTTAATGGTGGACTTGCTGAGAATATACAGAAAGCCAAAGAATACTATGACAATGTCACAGCTAATTTAAAGCAGAATTTGATTGAAGAAACAAAAGATATTTTTGCTATCAGCACCAACAGAGCAAACCTCAAGAGAGTATCCCTCTCGTCAGTTATAAGGGACTGGAGTGAGACCCTCGATCCAAGAGTATTTGAGCAGCTCTTTGAGAATGGAACGGATAAATGCCTTGGTCTTTTCAAAGCGGTCACAAATGATGAAGGAACATTTATTTCCCGGCTGGTGAAGGTAGCCACGGATCTTCGGATAGAAGATTGGGATGATAAAACAGAAAAAAGGTTTTCCACTAATTTAAAAATGTACCGGGAAACGGCGGAGAATTTCCGCGCAGGCGAAGCTGCTAATGAGGCCGGCGGTACCAGCGAATACGAAATTCATTTCCGATCAGAGGACGGATCTTCAGAAGTGAAGCGCTTTGACCGGGTTGAGCCAAGCAAAAGGGGAAAACTGCTTTACAACTCTATCCTGGGAGAAATTGATTCTATGGGGTATTCGATTTCTGAGCAGGAAAAACGACAGATACTTATGGATATTCTGAGAAAGATGTGTTGAGGGAGGCGAGCGCATGGCATATTTCGACAATGCAGCCACGACCTATCCAAAGCCGGAATGCGTGTATAAGCAAATGGATGAATTTTACCGTTCTTCCGGAGCAAATGCCGGGAGAGGTAATTATCGTTTGGCGCAAAGCGCAGGAGCGTTGATTGGAGAAACCCGAGAGCTTATACAGAAACTTCTCCACTGCCCGGCTAAGCAGGTTGTGTTTGAGCCAACGGCGACCATTGCATTGAATATTATTATTCAGGGAATTGTTCAAAGAGGTGCTACGAACATTTATATCAGTCCGTTTGAGCATAATGCTGTGACCCGTACTCTTCACCATTTGGAGGAGGAAGGAAGAATCAAAGTACAAAAGCTGTTTGTGTCGGATACTATGCAGTATGACCTGGAGCGAATCCGTTATCAGTTTGATGCTTTGAAACCGGATTTTGTCATTGTAAGCCATGCAAGTAACGTATTTGGCCTGGTCGCGCCGGTCGAAAATATTTTTTCTCTTGCCAAGAAGTATGGAGCCGTGACCCTTGTTGATATGGCACAGACAGCGGGGCTTGTGGATCTGAATGTGGGCCTTTCAACAATAGATTTCGCAGTATTTGCTGGGCACAAGACTTTATATGGTCCCACTGGGATCTCGGGATTTGTCATGGATCCTGCAATAAAGTTTCCGGCTGTCCTTTTTGGGGGGACTGGCTATGAATCAGCAAATCAGGACATGCCGGAAAGCCTGCCGCAGAAGTATGAGATGGGGACATTGAACATCTCCGGGATTGCCGGATTGAATGCGGCTCTGAAATGGGGATGGGAAAAAACTATAGAGGCTATCTGGCAAAAAGAGCAGGAGCACAGAGCAAAACTCATTGAGTTACTGGAACAATATTCTTTTTTGAGAATTGTAGGAAATAAACTTGGCTGCACATATGTTGGGATAGTTTCTGCCGTAATAGATGGAATAAGCAGTGATAGTGCGGGTCCGGTCTTTGATCGATGCAATATTGCCGTTCGAACAGGATTGCAGTGTGCTCCGCTTGCTCATCAGTTTATGGGAACTTATCCGGCAGGTACTATACGATTCAGCGTAAATTATTTTACTTCAGAGGATGATTTTAAGGAGTTGAAGGAAGCTCTGGATTATATCGAATCGGAATTATAGGAGGTGCGGTTATGAGCTTAAGAGATCACCATATCAAAAGTGAATACCGCTCCCTTATAGATAATGTGGTTCAGGATTTCTATCTCCCACTGCTGCATGAAGCAAATCTGTATAAGCGGGCAGTTGGCTTCTTTTCGTCGTCTTCATTGGTGGAGATCTCCAAGGGGATAGGAGATATGGCGAAGAACGGAGGCAAGATAGAGATCATTGCCTCCCCTTATCTTTCTGACGATGACATCAATGCTATAAAAACCGGCTATGAGAATAGAAACAAAATTATAGAGCAGGCTCTCCTGCGACAATTGTCAGATGACCACACCGATTATTACTCAATGGAAAGGCTGAACTTGCTGGCTAATCTTATTGCTGACAATGTGATGGATATCCGTATTGCCTATACGGACAATCATCGCGAACTCGGAATGTATCATGAAAAGATGGGAATTATCGAAGATCATGATGGAAACCACGTAGCCTTTTCTGGCTCTATGAATGAGTCCATGACAGCAATGGCGATCAATTATGAAACGATTGACGTCTTTTGTGATTGGAAGGGCGAAGAGGCGGACAGGGTCAAGTTGAAGGAAAATGCGTTTTATTCCATGTGGAATAATTTTGAGCCGAGTCTACAGGTTCTGGAATTCCCGAAAATATCGGAGGCGATGATTGATAAGTATCGCAGGAAGGAACCGGATTTCGATATAGATAACGAACAGTTTTACAGAAGAATGAGTGGATATATAAGTGCATTCAGTAAATCCAGACAGAGGGCAGATGATAAGCCTGTCGGTGCCAGGATCCCGGAAGATGTAACACTTCATGATTATCAGAAAGAGGCAATTTCGGTCTGGGTCGGAGAAAACTACAGAGGCATTTTTGATATGGCTACGGGCACGGGAAAAACTTATACCGGCCTCGGCGCAATATCGAAGTTATCCGAAGATCTTGATGATGAGCTCGCCGTGATTATTGTTGCCCCTTACCAGCACCTTGTTGAGCAGTGGGTAGAAGATATTGAGAAGTTCAATATGAATCCTATTGTTGCTTACGGCAATCCGGCGCATAAAGATTGGAGGAAAAAGCTCTCCAAGGCGGTGCTTGATCAGAAGATACGGCGAGACAAAAGATTCTTCTGTATGGTCTGCACGAATGCAACATTTACCGACAAATATCTGCAGGAGCAGATTGGGAAAATAAAGACCCCTATTCTTCTTGTGGTAGATGAGGCACATAACTTTGGTGCAAGAACTTATGCCAAATTGCTTGATGATCGTTTTACATACAGGCTTGCACTTTCGGCGACTCTTGACAGGCATCGGGATGAAGAAGGAACAGCCCTTCTTTATAATTTTTTCGGGAAGAAGTGTATTGAGTATACGCTTGAGAGGGCAATCGATGAAGATAAGCTAACCCCTTATAAATATTATCCGGTTCTGGTTTACCTCAGTGACATCGAATTGGAATCCTACGAGGAACTTTCCTATGAGATGTCTAAATGCCTGATCAAAGGAAAAGACGGCAAATATAAGTTGAATAAGCGCGGAGAGATTCTGGCGCTGAAGCGGTCAAGAGTTGTGGCCGGTGCTATTCAGAAGTTGGATGCTTTAAGGGAGGCTATTCTGCCATACAAAGATGACCATAATATCCTTGTGTACTGCGGAGCCACACGAATTGTAGATGAATCGGATGATGCACCGGACGATGAAAGCGATATCAGGCAGATAGAGGCAGTTACAAAGATTCTCGGCAATGAACTTGGTATGAGCGTTGCCCGTTTTACATCGGATGAGAATATAGAGCAGCGGGCACTTATCAAAGAACATTTTCAGAAAGGCGATGACCTGCAGGCAATTGTCGCTATCAAGTGCCTTGACGAAGGCGTGAATATTCCGGGAATACGTACGGCGTTCATTCTGGCCAGTACCACAAATCCAAAGGAATACATTCAGAGGCGAGGCAGGGTGTTGAGAAAAGCTCCGAACAAACCGTTTGCAGAAATATATGATTTTGTAACGCTTCCGAGGCCTTTGGATTCGGTCTCTGGCTTGACGATAGAACAAGCAAACAGGGATAAGACTCTGGTGAAGAATGAACTTGCCAGGATTAAGGAGTTTGGAAGATTAGCAATGAACTCTATGGTGGCGAACAATCTGATTTGGGAGATTGAAGAGGCGTACCATTTGGATGACACAGAAACAGAACAGGAGGTCAGCGATTATGAATGATTCCGGAGAAATTCAGGTTGATGAGAAGGCGATAGAACGATTGAAACGAGCCATTATTATTAAGGAAAACATGAACCTGAAGACAAGGACGATGAGTGATTCGCAGATGGTCAGCTGGATTAAGAAGAAGATTGAGGAGGAAGTGCAATGCTGCTTAAATCAATAAAATTGGAAAACTTCCGCCAGTTCCGAAATGAATCCATTGACTTTGCGCAGGGAGAAAACGGTAAAAATGTCACTATCATTATCGGAGAGAACGGAACAGGAAAGACGACATTTGCGCAGGCCTTTTTCTGGTGCATGTATGGGGAAACGGAGTTTTCGGACAAGGTTATCCTCAACAAAATTGTTGCCTCTGAAATGACGCCAGGTAAAGATGAGAAGGTCAGGGTAGTCCTTGAACTCCACCATGGTGCTGTAGACTACCGGCTCATTCGCGAGCAGACTTATCACAAGGATTACTCGAATAATGTCAAAGGCGATAACACCGTGTTTGATATTGAGAAAAAAGATGCGAGCGGCAACACCTCATTTGTAAAGAAGTCTCAATGCGAACTTGAGGTAAAGAGCATTCTTCCAAAAGAGCTTTCAAGATACTTCTTCTTTGATGGTGAACGTATCGAGAAAATGAGTAAGGATATTTCAACGGGGAAGAAGGCCACAGACTTTGCTGAAGCTGTTAAGGGATTGCTGGGACTAAATGCTATGATCAGTGCAATCAATCATTTTAATCCCAGAAGTAGCCTGAGCGTCATCGGAAGCTATGAAAAGTCTTTTAATACCAGGAGTAATAAAAAGATCGAGGAATACACTGCCATTATAGAGAAGAGCAAAGCTCGCCTGGAGGAAATTGATGCCCGTATGGAAGAGCTTGATTCTCAGATTGCGGCAGCACAGACGAGAAAATCTGAAAAGACCAATGAAATCAAACAATATGCTGAGGGCGAAAAGCTACAGGGCGAAAAAGAAAACCTGCAGAGAAAAATTCAAAGTACGATTAACATGCGCTCTAATGTATACAAAGCTATTTGCAGGGACTTTAATGCCTCGATGAGTTCCTTTATTTCTATTTCGCTTATAAAGAGAGCTTTGGAGATATTGTCAGAACACGATTTTATTGGCAAGGATATTCCTTACATGCATCAGAAGACGATAGAGTATCTTCTGAAGCAGGGAGTTTGTATCTGTGGAACACATCTTGATGAGGGATCTGTTCCTTATAATAAAGTCAAGGCTTTAATAGATTATCTTCCTCCACAGTCGATCAGCAATATGGTATCAGACTTCAAGAAAGAAGCAAAAGCTCGCGCAGGCAAGATAGGTGATCTTCCCGGTCAGGTTCAGGAGAATCTTGCAACAATAAGCCAAGAGACAGATGACATCAATGATATGACAGATGAACTGCATACTATTGAGGCAAAATTGAGCGGCGGGGACGTTCGGGAAAAAGTTCGTGCAATTAATAACGAGATTCAGATTTGCACTGACACCATAAATAAAAGTAATAGAGAACGTGACAGGTTAAATGTGGAACGCGGCGGCCTTGAAAAAGATATGGAACGTGCGGATTCCGAACGCCAGAATCTGACCCTCTTGGATGAATCTAATAAGAAGACACAACTGTATCTGACGTATGCCAAGCGTATCTATGATGAACTTGAAAATGTTTATCAGACAAGTGAAGCAAAGATCAGAGATAGGCTTCAGGATACAATCAACGATATTTTTAAGCAGATATATGAAGGCGGGCTTGCTCTGACGATTGATGCAAAATATCACATTACCGTTCAGGCTAATGACTATGAAGGCGATGTAGAGACATCAACAGCGCAGAGTATCTCTGTCATTTTTGCTTTTATTACTGCCATTATCAAAATGGCAAGAGAGAACAGAAATGCCACTGATGAAGATGCTAAGCTGCTCTCTTCGGAGCCTTATCCGTTGGTAATGGATGCACCGCTTTCTGCTTTTGACAAGAGAAGGATCAAAACTGTTTGCGAGGCACTCCCGGAAACGGCAGAACAGGTCATTATATTCATTAAAGATACTGATGGTGAGCTGGCTGAAGAATATATGGGGAACCGAATTGGTAGCAGGCATCAGTTTGATAAGAAGAATGAATTCGAAACGGTACTGGTTTAAGGAGGAGCGCAATGTTTGATAAACAATACAGATTTAAAGGCAGGCATGCTCTCCGGGTTGATCAGCTGACGGGTGTGTTTGACGAAATCAGTAAGGCTAAGCTGATTGACCGCAATGTGGATGTATATACGAATGCTCCACTGATCGGTTTCCTTTATGGAAGAACTGCTGATTTAGATGAGACGAGGAATCCGGAGACAGGCCAGGTTTATAATCAGAATGTCATGGGCGACCGAGTTATCTATTCGAGTGAAGAACTTCAGTTTAATTTCCGCCTGATAATGCTCCTGGATGCAAATTATGAGCCTGACGTAGAGAAACGTCTTGATAAGGCTTTTAAACATATGGGTGAAGATCCGGCGGACGAAGAACGGTTTGACAGCTATGTCCGGGGCGGGGTAGATGTTCTCTATGAAAAGCTGATTGAAGGGGCAAACGAGCCAGGAGATTATATTAATCGTCTGTATGAGTTCGTTGAAGAATTCAATGACAGGTTTAATAGCGAGATCGATCCAGATGATATTTTGAAGTTATGTATGAAGAAGTAAGCAGGTGAATGGTAATGGGAGGAGACAACAGGGAGATTGCTTATCAGCAACTCGTAGAATTGTCGGAACAAAAAGGATATGTGCTTTTTGATGACATAATGGCCAGTGCTGACAAGTGGTCTCTCCCTATTCAGGATGTTGACTGGCTCTCAAACTCCATTACGACAAGAGGAATTCTGGTCTATGATACTGCTCCGGCAACAGCGCGTGTGGAAGACGACGAAGATATAGATGACTACGCACAAATTGATTACGATGCAGTGTTTAATCGCGTCATAGAAATAGATCCCTCTCTGGAACCGTTTATTACGGAGATCCGTAATATAAAACCGCCGCAGACACGGGAAATGGATCAGCTGAAATACCAGGTGCAAGAAAAGAATCTTTATGCAAGGCAGCGTGTCATTGAAATGCACCTACGCTTCGCTGTTCGTATCGCCCTGCAAAGAGTAGAACAGTATGATTGCGATATGGATGACACATTGCAGGAAGCGTGTCTTGGCCTGATCTATGCTGTGGATAAATATGACCCGGATTCAAGTGGCCCATTTGGCTCGTATGCCTCGTTGTGGATTTTGCAGAACATTACAAGAACGCAACCAACACAGAGACCGCTGATTTATTATCCTTTTCATAAGAAGGAAGATTATTTTACTCTGTACCCAATCATAAAGGCTCACGGCTATTTTGATTGGGACGAGGGATTACAGTCTGATGATGTAAGAAATCTTGTTATAGACAAACTTGGCTGCACAGAAGAGCAGGCAGAGGATGTGATAAATCAATGTCTGCCTGTAGAGCCTTTGGAAGAAGCACATTCGATGTTTTTGAAAAACATTGACGATTCTGAAAAACATGAGGTTCCCTCAAGAAGAGATCAAGGGGATGCTTTCTATGAGCAGGATTCCTTCCGAGAAATAGAAAACAACATTTATAGGTACGAAATAGATCAAATAGTGGATGGATTAAAGCCACGGGAACAGCAAGTGATCCGCGAGAGATATGGTTTTAACGACGGACGGGAAAAAACATTAGAAGAAGTGGGAAGCATGCTCGGCGTAACACGCGAACGAGTAAGACAGATCGAGTCGAAAGCATTAAAAAAACTGCTTCCACGGATGAGAGCAAAAGACTTTACGTTGTGAATAATAACGCCTTTCTTAAAAACATAAGGCACGGTTTAGCAACACCATCAGAAGGAGCGCGTTATGACAGCATGAGAGATTGTTTACAAGGTCTTGATGGTGATTGCCCGCAGACAAGGGTTTATCTTAAGCAGGGACGTCGAGAATGCTTGTATAGAGACAGATCTTGGCTTGATAGATACGGAATGGGTATCGAGCCATATTATTCAGCAAGACATTCCGATTTTGGATGATGAGCCCGGCACAGGGAGCAATTTAGAAGGCAGAAACAGTGAAGTTGAAACTAAGAAGACGGAAGCGAAAGATATAAATCAACCTTCGGTAATTCAGCGCACAGGGAGAAGCTCCGGCGCAATACCTGATGGCATTTACTATTGCCACGGGAAGGGCTTCTCTTATGAGGCAAGGATGGAAGTAAAAAACGGGAGCTACATTTTGCTGAAAGGAAGCCGGATCAAACGATCAGGTGGAGCAAGTCTAAGAAAAAAGCTTCAGCAAATAAGAAACTCTCCGATATACATAAAGGACTATGTGGTTATTCAGGACATTTACTTTGGATCACCTTCATCGGCAGCGGACATCGTAACCGGAAGTTCTACTAACGGATGGATATTTTGGACTACGGAAGACGGAATGACTATTGATAATT
This sequence comes from uncultured Lachnospiraceae bacterium, assembly GCA_900313955.1. Taxonomy (GTDB): domain Bacteria; phylum Bacillota; class Clostridia; order Lachnospirales; family Lachnospiraceae; genus Chordicoccus. The sequence goes on from OMTP01000243.1 coordinate 15,724, forward strand.
TGAGATCGAGGTAGCCAATACATCAGAAGAGTGCCAACAGAATATTTATAAAGACAATGTTTTTGAAAACATGCTTGCATATTTGAAAAACACAGCGGTTTACCTGTGAGCGGGGATATCCGCTGTTTTTTATGCTGATCGGGTATTTTGGAAAATACGTGTATTTGTATTTGACATTGTTTTTTATCTGTGATACTATACACACATAATAAGATGAAAAACAGACTCTGAATGAAAAACGGAAGGAGGATACAATAAATGAATACGGTAGGGTGTATCCGAGCCAAGTTGGGCACGACACCATATTTCATTGCGAAGATGACGGCGGGACAGCTGATCGACAATGTCGGGTTCGCAATGGAGATGCCTGAGTGGGAGGATATGTCGGCAGACGAAAAGATGCAGAGAACCCTTGATGTTAATCGCGTAGTCAATGATATCGTTCCATATGTTGTGGAAGACAAGGACAGGTTTTTTAACAGTCTCATCGTAGACATTTACCAAGGGTTTGACGAAATCACATTCGAACCTGTGGAGAAGGTTTTTCCGAGTTTACCTGCAGCATATAAAGTCCCAATGAAGGATATGGGATTCCTAACATTTCCAGGGAACGAACGGTTAATAGCTCTTGATGGACAGCATAGGCTCCTAAGTCTACGGATTGCGATAAAAGGTCTTATGGGCTTGCCGGGATGGCTTAATAAAATTTCTCCATCATGGAATGATCTGAAACCACATCCGGAGCTCGCGAACGAAGAGATCAGCGTTATCTTTGTGGAGCATAGGGATACAACAAAAATCAGAAAGATCTTTAACCGTGTTAACCGGTATGCTAAGCAGACAAGCCGCAGCGACAACATTATTACTTCAGATGATGATATTTTTGCAGTAATAGCGCGCAGGTTGATAACCGACGGACAGCCACTTGCTCCGGTACATGGAATAGAACTTGTTAATTGGAAAAACAACACACTTTCATCAAGGAGCAAAAACCTGACAACACTGAGTGCGCTGTATACGATATCTGAAACGCTTTTGAAAGATGAGAGATTTTCGAGCAGTATTTTGCCGGATAAAGACAAGGTTGAAGAGGCATACAAATATGTTTCAGATTTTTGGAAAATTTCTCTTGACAAAATAGTGGCCTTCAGACAATATATGCAGCTCACTGAAGAGGACAAGCCGATTACTTCTTTAAGGGAAAGCAATCTTCTGTTGAAGCCTGTAACACAGATGGCACTTGCGCACACCGCAAGGATGGCAAACATCAAAAATGTACGGTGGGAGGATATCGTCGAGAAACTTAACCGAATTAATTGGTCTTTCGATAATGACCTTTGGTTCAATATCCTAATAATTCCGAGTGCTAACAAGAAGATGATCACCGGAAAAGACGCAATAAGACGGGCAGGAATGGTTATATCCTATCTTGTTATGGGAAACAAGATGGTTTCGGATGAAATAAAAGATGTTACACAAATTATTCGTGACGCAAGAAACGATGAGAACTCAAAGTTACCGGAGATGGTATAGGAAGGAGCAGGTATTATGGGTAAGTTGATTCAGATAATTGATGGGGAACAGAAGAATTCACTTGAGGTCGAGTGTGCGCCGGATGCACTTTATTTCCGGATAAAATGTTATGACAGCCATGAGAAAAAGAAATATCGAATCGCTCGTATAAAAATGAGTGATGCCATATATCAGACTATAAACAAGCTTACGCCGGACGAACGCAGTAGATATTGTCTGGATTTCGCAACAAATGCGATAAGGTAACCGAGCTCGATTCCATCTTAGTATGAGAACGTAACGCCGGGGCTGCATCTTCTTAAAGGGAGAGCGGCTTCGGCGTTTTTTATGAATGATTTTTACAAGGAGGTGCCGTATGGCTAATAGTACAGGATATAAGGGGATTTTAGAATGCCCTATTTGTCATGCAAAAACATTTGTCAAAAATGGGGCTCACGGAGAAGTCAGTTCTCCATGCAGATGTAAACACATATTGATTTTTAATTACGACAAAATGTCTGTCGAGATCAGTAAACCTATACGAGGATTGTCGCAGAAATTATTGGCTACAGCCAACAAATAAAATCTCTTTTACCACCGAGCCATTGGGGTCCGAAGTAGACCACCGCAGAGCCGGGGTAAGTCAGTAAGGACGATTTATTTCGTTTTTATTGATTTGCCCCGGCTTTTTTGCGTTCAGGATCCGGACCGGTTGATTCCCATGGCTCTTAGTAGGGAGGTATCTGCAATTGTTTTATTTTGCCGGCTTTCTTCCATATTTATGTAAGAGCCGGAAAACAGCAGATTCGAGCTTTTTCGATACATAGCTGTCGGGAAGAAATATTTTGAAAAGAATTTCCGAAAGTACCCTCAATTTTGCCTACGGAATTCTGCGTATAGTGAGGGACTTTCCGGAAACACCCCATCAAAACAGCTCCGGAATCTCCGTATATTGAGAAGTTTCTTTCCGGGAAACCTTAACTTCCGGCTCTGCCGTGAGCTACCTGTAGAGGATTTTATTTTCGGCAGCCCTAAACTTTTGCGAAAAATCGTTGACTTCATCATTCAGAGAAAGGAGCGAAGATGCGAGGCCCACCATAGACCACAGATTCATAAGTAACCCGTAGACACAGCAATACAACAAAAGATATCTCAACGTTCGAGATGGCCATAGAGCGGCGGGATGCACATAGAAAGACAAAATTCCTGATTCAGGGATTTTCAAATCTATGATGCGCTCACCGTTTCTTGGCATGCCTTTTTGTCTTATGCCGGTGAGTCATGCATTCACCGGCTCTTTCTTTGTGCCTCCCGCCGCGACAAGCGGAGGTGCAGAGAAATGGCAAGAAAGAAACAGAATGACTATTCAAAGCTCTTTGGAGGGCTTGACCTTCCGAAGGATCGTTACGACAGGAACCGTGAAGGTTATGTGGATGAGAAAGGAAATTACCACTATATCACCGGCACGAAGAAGCGCGGCGCAACACCGTCCCAAATTCCTCTTAAGAATAAGGACGGCAGCAGCAACGCGGAACTCATCACTATGCTGGCGAACATGGATCATGAAGTCAATATCCAGAAGCGCAACGCGGACGATCACGAGGATTCCAGGAATAAGGCGTTCAAGGCGAATACGGATCCGGATTCCGAGGAAGCGGATACCACGCCGGATCCAATCGATGTGGAGTCGTACCGCAGATACATGGAAAGCAGGTACCAGGACGACACGGATGAAGAGGATGAGGATCCCATTGAGAAATTCGTGCATGAGTTTCTCCTCGGTCTCGGTGATGCCGACCAGACCATCATGTTCGCCGTATTCGGCTCGGGTGAAGAGCAGAAGGATGCCGCGGCGGAACTGAACCGTACAACACAGTCTGTCTCCAGAACGATCCAGCGCATCAAGGCAAGGCTGAAGAAGCAGCTTGCGGATGAGCTTGGCTATACCGGCCAGGACAGAACGATGCCTGAAAAATAACCGGTTGATTTCTGTGGCCCATAGTAGAGGGAGAAGCAAATCTCCCTCTGCTGCTTAGAAACCGTATCAGCAAAGGAGACAAATTATGAAGACATGGAAAGTTGTTGTAGCAAAGCCCGGCAAGAAAGCAGAGATCAGAGAGATTCCGGCGACATATAAGGCGCTGTCCGAACTGGTCGGCGGGCATATCGAGCTGACGGAGCCGGTATCGGACGATACGGCGGTCATCTGCAATGAAGAGGGCAAGCTTCTCGGGTTGGAACCGAACCGCGGGCTGTATGCAGAGGACGGGAGGCTTCTTGATATTTACTGCGGAACGATCGTCTGCATCGGGGCAAGGCAGGAGGATGAGGATTTCAGTTCCCTGACAGATACCGAGATCGCGGTTTACATGATGATGTACGGGGATCCGGAGTTTTCGGTCAAGGCAGAGGAAGGAGCGGAAGCATGAACAGTACGGAAGTAAACGTGCTCCCGATGCCGATTAAGGCAAGACCGTACTATCACCAGCAGGCGGGGTTTGACTTCGCCTGCCGGGTCTTCGGGCTGATTGACGGGAAGAAGAGATCAAGCGGCGTCGCGTTTCTGATGGAAATGGGCTGCGGCAAGACGATCACATCCATCGGCGTTGCCGGCATTTTATATCAGTTCGGACTGATCGACAGGATCCTGATCGTTTGCCCGCTCTCGATAACAGGCGTCTGGGAAGAGGAATTTGAGAAGTTCGCGAATTTTCCGTATCAGCTGACCGTTCTTTCCGGCAGCTGTGAGAAGAAGAAACAGACGCTCCGCGATATTCCGAAGAATGGCCTGCAAATCGTTGTGATCAATTACGAATCTGCCTGGAGAATTGAAGATGCGCTCTTTAATTATGACGCCGATCTCATCATTGCGGACGAGGGCCACAAGCTGAAGGAGAACCGTTCCCGCCAGTCGAAGGGGATGCACGAGCTTGGCGACAGGGCGAGGTACAAGCTGCTTCTGACCGGCACGGTGATCACGAATAAAGAGATTGATGTCTATTCGCAGTATCGGTTCCTGGACAGCCGGATCTTCGGCAAATCTTTTTATTCCTTTCGTAACCGCTATTTCAACATGGAAGGCTATGGCTTCCACACGCCGGTTTTCCGAAAGCCGATGATGGATGAATTCTTAAAGAAAATGCACTGCATCGCGTACCGGGTGACGAAGGACGAGTGCCTCGATTTGCCGGAGATCCGTGAGGAAGTGCGGCGCGTCACGCTCGAGCCGAAGGCCATGAAGAAATATAAGGAACTGGAGAAGGACAGCTTTACCGAGCTGAAAAAATCGGAAGTCACGGCTCCGAACATTCTGACGAAGCTCCTGCGGCTGTCGCAGCTGACCGGCGGACATCTGACAGACGACGAGCATCATATCGAGGCCGTCAGCAAGGCAAAATTATCGGCGCTCGAGGACATTATCGATACCGCGATGGACGAGGGACAGAAGCTGGTCGTGATGGCAAGATTCACGGCGGAGCTTGATGATATCCAGGCGCTTCTGGAAAAGAAGGGAATCGGCTATGCCGTGGTGCGCGGCGGGGTAAAAGACCGCGATGATCAGGTGCGCCGCTTTCAGAATGATTCGGATTGCAAAGTCTTTGTCGGGCAGATCGCGGCAGCAGGCCTCGGAATCACCCTGACCGCAGCTCACACGATGGTTTTTTACAGCCTTTCCTATTCGATGTCAGATTTTGACCAGGCGAAAGCCCGCATTCACAGGGTGGGCCAGAAGCAGGACTGCCTCTACATCTATCTCATCGCAAAAGGAACCGTCGATACAAAGGTACTCAGGTCACTCAGAAACAAGATCGATCTCGCAAAGATGCTGGTTGACGATTACAGGCACGGGAAGAACCCGTACGCGGACTGAAAGGAGATTTTATGGAACCGAATACATTGTTTGATCTGGCCGACGAACTGAAGGCGGCGAAGGATGAGAAAAAGGAACTGGATAAAAAGACGAAGGAAGTGAATGCCAGGATCGACGCCCTGGACCGGGAGCTTTCGGACGCTATGGCCGGAGCGGAATGTGAGAAGTTTACGAGGAACGGCTCGACATTCTATCTGAACAGCCGGCTCTTCGCCTCTCCGATGGAGGGAAACAAGGATGCCATGATCGCGGCGCTGAAAGAGAACGGCTACGGGGATATCGTGACCGAGACCGTCTACGCGAACACGCTGGCGAGTTTCTGCAAGGAACAGATGGCGGCGAACGAGGATGAGCTTCCGGACTGGCTGGAACCGGTCGTGAATACATTCGAGAAGGTGACAGTCGGGATCCGGAAGAGCTGACCGGGGAAATATTACCGGTTGATTTCTGTGGCACTTAGTAGGGAGATAAGTTCTCCCTCAGGTGCTACAGATCAAAGTTTTATGGAGGACAACAGTATGTCAGAGAAAAAAGAACTTGAGAAACAGGAAACAGCGGTCGCGGAGGCTTCGGGCTTTGCATTAAGCGAGAATCTTCAGACGATCAGGGAGGCGCTCTCCGGGGAATGTGCAGGGCTTGATTTCAGCTTCGACCGGATCCGGATCCCGTCCGGCGGCGGGCTTGCGTTCGAGGTGCCGGGTGAGGAGGATGACCCGGAACTTGCGACAAAGATCACGGCAGTCATTGCCTACCAGCATCCGGCGTACGCGTATTACGCGACAAAGTTCCACGGCGGCAACAATCCGCCGGACTGCGGATCTTTTGACGGGGAGCACGGGACCGGGAATCCGGGCGGGGACTGCCGTACCTGCCGGTTCAATAAGTTCGGGTCCGGCGAAGGCAAAGCCAAGGCGTGCAAGAACCGTCAGATGCTTTACCTGCTGCGTGAAGGCGAGATCTTCCCGGTGATGATGTCAATTCCGACCGGCAGCCTCAAGAGTTATACCGACTACGTGAAGAAGCAGATCACCAGGGGACGGAGACTCTCCGGCATCGTGACGGAGATTTCACTGAAAAAAGCGGAATCGAAATCCGAGGAAGGAAGCATCACCTTCTCCAGAGTCACATTCAAATTCGTGCGGATGCTGAACGCGGAAGAGAAGGAGTATGTGGCGAAGATGACGGAACTGATCAAAGGCTATGCCGAGAACCTTACCGCAAATGCCCTGATCGGGGATGAGGACGCGGCAGGAGACGGCAGTTTTGTCGACGCCGAGACAGGCGAGATTATCGAGCCGCTGAAATAAGCAGCCGCAGTATTCGCAGGGCAATGACATAGGCTTCGGAGGGCATTCTGCCTTCCGGAGTCTTCTTTACAGGAGATTTTCCATATGGATGTGAAATATAAATGCGTCACGGATATTGCGGAACTGAAAGCGTATATCGGTGACGCGAAGATTGTCGCTTATGACTATGAGACTGCGCCGGACGAGGCCTTCCGGGACGATGCCAAAGCGTCCCTTGACCCGTTCCGGTCGCATATCGTGGAGTGCAGCTATTCTGTCGCGGAGGGCACGGCTGTCGCGGTTTCTCTGAAACATCTTACGGGCAGCAACATGGATTATGATGTCTGGCTCGCATTCCACAGAGAACTTTTGATGGATATAAGGCGGATCAAGGTCTGCCATAACATCGCTTTTGAATCGATGGTCTCTTATCACCTTGGTATTGTGATTCAGGCTCCGGTCTATGACACGATGTGCGCGGCGCAGATGACGCAGAACGGAGAGTATTCATTCCGGAAGCTTTCGGAGAGCGGCCTGAAGACCTTGTCGGCATCGCTTCTCGGAGTGAAACGCAAGACATTTTCCGAGACGACGGACGGAAAACATTTTGATGAACTGGATCCGCAGGATGCTGTGACCATTCAATATGCCTGTGAAGATTCCGATCAGGCATTGCAGTTGTACCGGATCTTTAATGCGTGGTTCGATAAGTATCTTCCGCGGCACAGATGGATTGTTGAGAACTTGGAATCACCCACAGCGGTTTATCTCGGCATTATGAAGCATAACGGCGCACCGCTGGATCTTCCGCTCATGGAGAAAAAGAAGACGGAGGCTGAATCTGAAATGGAGAATCTTCGGCAGAAAATTGCCTTTATGATCGGCGATGTGAATATCGGCGCGAACTGTTCCACGAAGGCGTTTAAGGATTATCTGTATGGAACGCTCGGCCTGCCGGTGCTGAAAACAACACTCTCCAATAAGGAAGCAGCGGACGACCAGACAATGCAGATGCTGAAAGAATGGTGCGATGAGAAACGGCCGGAACTCTCGGAGCTTTTCACGCTGGTGCAGGAGTATCGGAAGTGGGGCAAGATAAAATCGACCTACATCGATGGATATCTTAAGTTCCTGAATCCGGTGACCGGCTGCATCCATCCGGACTTCTTCGCGCTGTCGACCGATACAGGACGATTCAACTGCCAGCACCCGAATGCCCAGAACATGCCCCGCAAGACAAATGATCCGATCGGCGTCCGGAATTTTATACGTGCGCCTGAGCATCATCTTATTATCAGTCTCGATTTCTCACAGATCGAACTCCGCGTCGGGGCATTTTATCTGTCCCAGTCCGGGGACGATACCATGAAGGATGTCTATATGAAGAACCTTGACCTTCACGCGAAGACGACATCGGTCATTTTCGGCGTTCCGTATGAGCAGGCGCACGATAAGAATTCGCACGGATACAAGGAACACCGGACGATTGCGAAGAACGTGAATTTCGGCGTTTTTTACGGCCTGTTTCCGAGGGGCCTGCAGAAGACGCTGCGCTTTAAGGCCGGCATCGAGCGTTCGTATGAAGAGTGCGCCGATATGATCGAGAACCTGAAGACCGGTTATCCCGGCCTTTCAGTCTGGCAGGAGGAAGTAAAAGAGCAGGCGGCCCGCAGGATGTATACGGAGACCTGGATCGGTCGCAGAAGATACCTTCCGAATATCAACAGCACGGACTGGGGACAGAAGTCCTTCTCCGAACGCTGCGCGATGAACACGCCGATTCAGGGTACGGCAGCGGATATTTTAAAGCTCGCCGTGGCACGGATCCTGGCCGGTCTGCCGGAGAGGCCGTGGCTCAGGCCCATTCTGCAGATCCATGATGAACTGACGTTTATTATCCCTGAAGACAAACTCTCTGAGGCTGTCGCCTTTGTAAAGAAATGCATGGAAGCGAAGCCTTTCCTGGAGTTTGACCTGCCGCTTATAGCGGAGGCCTCTGCCGGACCCGCGTTCGGTTCGATGGAAGAGCTGGACGACTGAAAACATGCCCGGTTGATTTCTGTGGCCCTTAGTAGGGAGACAGGGAATTCTCTCCCCGGTTACTTTGAGTACCTGAATTTATGGAGGGCAGAAGATATGTACAGAAATCACGAAGGTTTCAGTGATCCGACCGCAGGCGCGGCGATCAGCAGTGTAATGAGGGAATATCGGCAGCAGAGAAAAGAAACGTGGCGCAGAGAGATGGAGATCAAGGAACGAAGGAAAGTGTATATCGCGTCCAGATATGCCGGCGACATCGATCAGAATGTTTCTGACGCAAAGCAGTATTGCAGGGCGGCGGTGAAGGCTGGATTCCTTCCCGTGGCATCGCATCTCATGTATCCGGGAATCCTGGACGATTCCGATCCGCGGGAAAGAGAACTCGGGCTTCTCTTCGGGCAGTCGCTCCTGGCAGTCTGCCCGGAAGTGTGGTTTATCGGTCCGAAGACCGCGGACGGGAAAATTGAGATGTCGCAGGGTATGAGGTCGGAATACCGTGAGGCGAGGCGTCTTAAAAAGACAATCCGTTTTATCGACAGGGAGGCGGTGCTGAATGGAAGATGAAAAGAAAACAGTGGCGGAGGCGCTTGGCATCGCTCCCCTCAATATCACGGCGCAGGATGTTCTGAACGCCCTGTTCAATGCAGATGATACCGTCTGCTTCCGTGTCTTTGACGACAAAAAGTGCGGGATCTTTCAGGGGCAGAAGCTGCAGTGCGCCTGCACCCGATATACTTCGTCGATGGAAGAGACTCTGAAGAAGCATAATGAGCAGGGCCACGGCGTATTCTTCGTGGTGAATTACGGCGGCCAGTCGGATGAAGAGATCACGAGGGTGAATGCCCAGTTCGTGGAATCTGACGAGCTGTCCTTTGACGAAATGTTAAGCAGGATTGCAGATTTCCCGCTGCCGCCGTCTATGATCATAAAAACGCGGAAGTCGCTTCATACCTACTGGTTCATGAAGGATCATCCCGAGGTGAGCCGATTCCGCGAGATCCAGCTGCAGCTCGTGAAGCAGTTTCAGGGAGACAGCAATTGTCAGAATGAATCCCGTGTGATGCGGCTGCCCGGATTTTATCACTGCAAGCAGGATCCTGTCCTGGTGCAGTGCGTCCTGTTCCATCCGGAGCGGAAATATACGCAGAATGAGCTCTCGGCGGTGCTGCCGAAGGTGGAGACCGCAAAGAAGAATACGGAGAAGCTTACCGGCAATGAAAAGGGACTTCCGATCATCATGCATGAATGTGAGTTCCTGAAGCACTGCCGGGATGACGCGGCGACGCTGTCCGAACACGACTGGTATGCGATGATCACGAATCTCGCACCGTTTGAGGGAGGCGTCGATCTGATCCATAAGCTCTCTTCAGGGTATCCGAATTATAAGGAAGCCGAGACCACGGAGAAGATCAATCATTTCTTAAGCTCCGGTACCCGTCCGATGACCTGCGAGACCATCGCTGCGAAGGGCTGGAAATGCCCGAAGCTCGGTACGGACGAGTGTAAGTGCCGGGCTCCGGCAGCCCTGTCATTTCAGCCGGTCAGTACGGAGTGCATTGAGGAGCTGGCGGACGAGCTTCCGATCACGAACAATCTGCTCGAGGATATGAAGACGGCATCCAAATTCGTGGAGGATTACCTCTATAATCAGGATGTCGCGATAGCGACGGCGGTGATCAACAATACCTTCAAGACGCATTTCAAATTCAAGGTGCCGGAGCTGAGAGCCCTGCTCGCGCTTTATAAAACGAAAAACAGGAAATATCTCTCCGGACTTAAAGGGCGTCAGCACAAGGTTATGGATGACCTGCCGCTCTGGTATGTGCCAACGGATCGCGGGCTCAAGTTCCTGCCCGGCGTCCTTGCCGGACATATGAAGGACAATGAGCAGGTATTCTACGCGGCGGAGCAACATTACCGTTATGACGACGGCGTCTATTCCCCGATTCCTGAGATGGAAGCGCAGCGGATGGTTCAGGAAAAGATGCTGCCGCAGGAAGCGCACATGTTCCAGATCACCGATGCCGAGAAACAGTGGCGGCTGCAGATCCAGAAAGAGATCCGGGAACTGAATGCCAATCCGTTTATGATCAATGTGAGGAACGGCGTCTACAATGTTCTCGAGGACAGGCTCTACGCGCATTCGCCGGACATTTTATCGACGATTCAGCTGAATGTGCGGTATGAACCGGACGCGGACTGCCCGCTCTTTAAGAAATTTCTCTCGGATTCGATGGACGGGGATATGGATCAGGTGAAGCTCCTGCAGGAGATGCTCGGGTACTTCCTCGTTCCGGTTACGAAATCACAGAAGTGCTTTGTCATCGTCGGGGCTGCGGGTGCCGGAAAGTCAGTGCTGCTGAATGTCTTAAACGAGATCCTGCTCGGCAGCGGCAACGTGTCAAATGTATCCTGGCAGTCCCTGAACGACAGATTCAAAACAGCGGAGCTCTTCGGGAAGCTGGCTAATATATTTGCCGACCTGCCTACGAAGAACATTGACGACAACGGCATCTTCAAGGCTCTGGTCGGCGAGGATTACCTGACCGTGGAGAAGAAGAACAAGAACCCGTTCTCGTTTCAGTCAACGGCACGGCTTCTCTTTTCCTGCAACACGATCCCGAAGAACTACGGCGACAAATCGGAGGGCTTTTACCGGAGGCTCATTATTATCCGGTTCGCGCATGCCGTGCCGAAGGAGAAGCGGGATCCGATGCTCCTGGACAAGTTTCGTGGTGAGGCGGACGGGATCTTCCGCTTCGCGCTCGAAGGATTAAAGCGGGTCATTAACAACGGTTACAGATTCGATGAAACAGAGAAAAACCAGACAGAGCTTCAGCAATACAAGGAAGACAGCGACTCGGTGCTTTCATTTGTCAGTGAATGCTGCGCGGTGAAAC
>OMTP01000007.1 GCA_900313955.1 uncultured Lachnospiraceae bacterium
CGCGCAAAAGCGGGCGCGCAAATTCGAATGCGCCCTGATGGAAGGTCTTTTTGCCACGCACCGGGGTGCCCCGTGAACTGTAACCTGTTCACTCGTCAGCCAGTTGCTGCCCCGTGAACTGTAACGACACTTTCTGCATTTTGTCCCAGTTTCCATCTTTTCTATGGAAAATGACTTTCGCATCTGTTACAATAGCGTCTAACCTATGTAAACTTATGTTAAAGGAAACAAAAAAGTCTGTAACAATTATGAGAAGAAGATTTCAACCAAAAAGCAGAAAACAGCAGGAACTTGACGCCATCTATTACGCCTATGGCACCAACCATGAAGAAGATGACTCTGACTGGGAAGAAGCAGATGAAAACGTTTCCACAGCAGCAGAGTATCTGCCCTTTTTTCTCAAGTACGGTTTCGCTCTGGTCCTGACCGTCCTCGCTGCCGTCAGGCAGGGACCTGTCTTTCTCCTTCCATGCCTCATGGAGCTGCTCACCATCTTTTGCCTGTCCAACCGGCTTCTGCGCATGAAACATGTCTGGCCGGGCCGCATCGTCAACGCCCTCCTCATGCTTCTCTACAATGCCCAGGTCGCCGTTCTGGTCTTCGGAAGCACCTATATCACGCTCGTCATGCTGACAAACGTGGATTCCCTGCAGGACCTGTCAGGCAAGGCTGTCCTTTATATCCTGAGCGCAGTCGCCATTCTCGTCTTCTCCTTCTGGCCTGTCCGCTCTGTCAGATTTCCCAATATCCGGGTCATGGCAGGAGCTCTGGCCGTAGAACTTGCATTTACCATGTTCATCGGCTCCATCTATTCACCCCTCTTCGATTACTGCACAGTCATCCAGTCCTACCGGGACAATCAGGCTCTTAAACAGAAGCTTGAAAAGCTCGACGTCGATCCGGCGACCTTTGAAAAAAAGGGGATCAACAGCTATGACACTGATGAATCGCAGAAGGGCAAAAATATCGTTCTCATTCTGACCGAAGGTCTGTCCCAGGACATCATCGATGACGACCAGAATGTCATGCCTAACCTGAAGGCCTATGAGGGCAAGTCCCTCAACTTCACAAACTATTACAACCACACCTTCGCGACCTACCGCGGCATCATCGGTCAGCTCTACTCAGGCTATCAGATGGAAAATCTGGATGAAAACCACCTGGTCTCCATCCAGCAGCTCTTTCAGGAAAATGGCTACACAACTTCTTTTATTAACACGGAGCCCAAGAACGCCCAGTTTTCAAATTATCTGGATTCCATGGGCTTTGACGATGTTGTCAGCGATCCGAACAATACCTACAGCGGCCAGGTGGACTCTCTGTCCGACAAGGAGGCCTACTCGACTCTCTTTGATACGATGGAGGAAAAGAGTAAGAGCGGTCAGCCTTTCTTCACAGCGATCTATACTTTCGGGACGCATCTGAGTTTTGACTCGACAGACGAAACCTTTGGGGACGGATCCAATGCTCTTCTCAATAAGTTCTACAACCTGGATCACCAGTTTGGTGAATTCATGAAAAAGTTCGAGAAAAGTGATCTGGCAGATAATACAGTCATCGTCTTTACGACAGACCACACAACCTATATTGATGATTCCTACAAGTCAACATTCCCCGAGCTCTGCACCCGCCCGGGCAATGTCGGCAAAATTCCACTCTTCATCTACTATCCGGGCATCAAGGCAGAAACTGTGGACGTTGAGGGACGCAACTCCATCGACATGGCGCCGACCGTCTGCGATTACATGTCGATCAGCGGGAAGAACTACTTCCTCGGTGAATCGCTCTTCTCTCCGACCCAGAATAACAACAACTACGACACCTTCTTCACAGACTCAGAAGCAAAATACAAGACGGCAGGCGGAGAACTCAGCAAGCTGAGTGATTCGGAGGCTTCGATCTTCGATACAAATCTGCAGAACTATTACGCCCTGAAGCTGGTAGGTGCAGGCTGAACTTCACGGCACAACACCTGTCTGTAAAATACTGTATCGCCATGGAAAAAAGGGGGCTGCCCCACTGCTGCCCCCTTGCTTTGCTTTTCGTCCGTCTGTGAGTAGTTACTCTTCTCTATTTTTTACGACCGGAACTTCTTCCGAAATCCGGCAGAGGCACGTCGCGGATGATCGTGGTGACATCCATGACGTTGGCGTAGCCGTACATGATGCCGTCCGGGCCAAGGGCCGACTGCATCACTTCAATGCAGGGGATATAAGTGCCGTCCTTCCTGATGAGGTGATAGAAGCAGCTGCCCACTCCGGGCTTGATGGACAGGCGGCGCCCCAGCTCGACAAAAGAGCCCCAGTCCTCTTTGGCCATGATTTTGACGTAGACACTGCCGACCAGGTCGTGGAATTCATCCTCTTCGTAGCCCAGCATGTGGATAAGGCCCGGGCTGCACCACTCCAGGTGGCCCGGATTGCTGAGGTAGCAGCGGTGCATGCCGCCCGGCAGGTGGCTGAGAAAATCCGACAGCTCCCCGGTTGCATAATCATTTTGATCATTGCCGCTCAGCTGATGGAACGAGTCATCATTGGGCTGGCGGAACATGCGCAGAAGTTCTTTGTTGTCCCATAAAAGGACATAGAAGAGGTCCCCGTAATATGCGTCGTGGATTCTCCTGCCGATATCCATGACCTCCTTCTCCTCGCCGCTCTTCGTGCGGATCCGATAGAGAATAAAATCATAGCCGTCGTTGTCAGGATTGCCCTGCTGCAGGTAGATGTCTTTTTCCGTAATCTCGACGTCGTCCGGGTGGATAAGCGTCCGGAAAGAGCCTCCCGTCAGCTTCATGAAATCCTTCATATTATCACAGCCAAAGAGCCTGATGCAGTTGTCATTTGCATAGAGGATCTCCTCGGTCTCGTCGTAGCGGTAAATGAGAATGGAAGCCGGCTCGCCGGACGCCAGGTCGGAAAATGTAAGACCCATGTGGGCGCGGGACTCATTTTTCATGAGCTCATTAAAAAATGCGATGCGGTGGTGGGGATCCAGCTTGGCGTGGTAGAGGGCTGCGTCCGCCTTGTCATAGAGATCCTGGACATCCCAGCCCATATCGGGATAAACCGCGATGCCGCCGGAAATCATATAGCTGTAGCGGATGCCGCCAACCCTGAATTCATGCTCCCTCTCGAAAAAGGCCTCCAGAGTCCTGTCGAGATCAGGCGAAGGATTGCTGAAGAAGAACTGGAACTCGTCGCCTCCGTTCCTCGAGACGGCGCCGTCCTCCCCGACAAAATCCACCGCTTCTTTTGCAAATGCCCGAAGGAGAACATCCCCCACGGCGTGGCCGTAGCGGTCGTTGAACGACTTGAACTTGTTGATGTCCGCATTGATGATATAAGCCTGCTCAACCTCCTCATTTCCCGCGAGCCGGTCCATGATCCGGTCGAATCCTCTGCGGTTGGGGATTCCCGTCAGCGGATCCGTAAGAATCTCCTGTTCAAGTGACTTTCTCTCCCGGTCCACCATCGTAATGTCCATGGCATACCCCACAATTCCGACAATGTCCCCTTCTTTGTAGAGCGGCGCCATGTTGACCAGAAATCTGTGCTCATGACCTCCCGCATAGGGGAGACCTGTTATAGCACACTGGTTAATGCCATTCTTCAGAACCTGCCTCTCATGCTCCGCCAGCCTGTCCCCATCGGGGCTGTCGACCACTTCCTCGAACCTCTTCCCAAAGAGATCCGCATCTTCTTTCTGGACGATCTCCTTAAAGGCCCGGTTGGCACCAAGGAATCTTCGATCGGTATCCTTCCAGAAGAAATACATGGACTCGGATTCCATAATAGCGGCCCAGATATTGTGCCTTCTGATGAGGCCGCTTCCGGCGTCATCCACGCCGCTGACAGACGAAAAAGAATATCCCAGATTGACAGAAGACGTGAGATACGCCTGCCGCTTTCTGTCCCTCGCGATCATCCTGTACTGCATCTTCCAGGTATAGCCCGGGGTCACATAATCTGCATAAGCGTACTCCCCGATGTCATGAAGGCGATCGATGCACTCCCAGATTCTCTGAGAATTGGCGCTCTCCCTGGCATTTGTATAGTTGTTGGCACTTTCTATATCTGAAAAATGAGCCATTTTCAGCCAGTCGCGTCCGGCCTTATTCGTATAGATGGAAATGAGCTTTCCATCTTCCACAACATTGATCGCCGTCGGTGTCCGGCTCCCTGTGTCCGTCCCGTATTCGCGTGTCATGGAAATGAGGGGGCGCAGGACGTTGACCCGCCCGATTCCCTCATAGAAGTCACGGTCCTCCCGGCTCTCCATTTGGTATTCTTTTTTCTCCATAACCCCCAGACACTCCGTCAGGGGCAGAGGTTTTGTGAAGTAGAAGCCCTGGGCCATGACGCAGCCGATGTCGTGCAGAAAATCGTACTGTTCTTTTGTCTCGACGCCCTCCGACAGAGCCAGCATGCCGGTCCTCTTGGCCATGTCGACAATATCTGTCAGAATGGCTGGCGTCTTGTCGTTCTGGTTTCTCAGGAACTGCATATCGATCTTCAAGACATCAAAGTCAAAGTTCTGGACAGCATTGAAGGAGCTGTAGCCGGATCCGAAATCATCGAGCCAGATCCGGTATTGGTCCTGGTGGAACCTCCGGATATGCTCCTCGATGACCTCCTCATTGTCGATGAGGGCCGACTCCGTGATCTCGATCTCGAGAAGCCTGTGGTCAAGGCCGTAGGTATCCATGATACTGTTGATTTTTTCGTGGAGACCCGGAAGTTCGAGGTCATGCCGCGAGAGATTTACAGAGACGGGGCACAAAGTCCGGCCTCTTCTTCCTGCTTCCGCCAGCATCTGACAGACTTTCTCGATCATGTAGAGGTCGAGCTTGTAGAGAAGCCAGCTCTCCTCCAAAGGACCGATAAAGTCCGCAGGAGACAGCATACCGCGGACGGGGTCCTGCCACCTGGCCAGGGCCTCGAAGGAACTGATCGCCCCGTCAAGCAGGTTGATGATTGGATGAAAATAGACCTTGATCCAGCCATTTTCCAAGGCTGTGTCGATGTGACTGGTCACATAGGACTCCATGACCAGCTCACTTTCCATCTGGGTATCGTATCGGCGGAAATATTGATAGCGGTTCTCGGAGATCCGGTCATTGGCCAGTTTGGCGCGGCCGGCGGCGAGGCTGGCGCTGACCTCCGTCCCGTCCAGGCAGTAGATGCCCGCCTTGACGTCGCAGTTGATCTTTGCCTCTTTCTCCATATAGTTGTGGATTCTTTTGATGACGTTCTCCGCCCTCTCATCCTCAATGCACAGGTAAAAATGGTCCGCCATGGATCTGCCGACGGCGTCCGTGTCGGCGAAGAAGCGGATGGTCTTGCCCAGCTCGATGAGGAGCTGGTTGCCGCCGTCATGCCCCATGGTTCCATTGATGATCTTAAAGTGGCGGATGTCCATGAAGACGATGGACATCTTCCGCTTCTCCCGGCCCTCCTTGATGGCCTCGATGAGCGGGGTCACATAGTTCCAGAATGCATTGATAGAGAGCACGCCGGTGAGTTCATCGTGGGTGGACGACTCGAGGATATAGTCTACGTTGTGCTTGTGGCGCAGCATGATGGCGATGAAGTTGGCGTCGATCTCGTAGAGCTGATTGTCGAGCGGCATGTATTTTCTGTCCGGGTTGTTGAGGACGACGAAGCCGTAGAGTTCCTTCTCCAGCGTGACGGGAATGAGGATCACAAGGCTTGTCTTTGCCTCTGCATGTTCTTCCCGGTGGAAATCCGCATGAAAATCGGGAAGCTTATCCGCCCCATCAAGGACAATGGTTCTGCCCGCGCGGAAGTCCTGTATCCACTCTCTTTTGAGCGCATTCTGGGAAATGACGCGGAGGCTTCCCAGAAGGGGCGTCCCGTCAGCCTTCCAGATATAGGAGCAGCGGAACATGCCGCCTTCCTCAAGACTGTAGATGCAGACTAACCGGCAGTGCAGGGTGCTCCCGAGCTCACGGATGAACTTGTTGATCGATGCATCCGGGTCCTTTTCTTCCATGGAATCCTTCATGCAGTGGTTGACAACCCGCATTCTCTCGATGATCTCATTGCTGGACAGCATAGATGATTCCTTCCTCTTTTTTGCAAAGCACTCAGACAAAATGAACAAACGAATCCATATGTATCATACGATATTTAAACAAGTTGTGTAAAGATAAATTTGAACAAAAAGAAGCGGTCAGGCCGTTACAGTTCACGGGTCACCCCGGCGCGGAGCACAAAGGCCTTCTTCCGGAGCGCATTCGATTTTCGCCGC
>OMTP01000004.1 GCA_900313955.1 uncultured Lachnospiraceae bacterium
CTAAGTCCGGATGGAAGGTCTTTTTGTGGAGCGACGTTGTGACCTACCCGTGAACAGTAACCCAGTTCACGTCACCGCGTTAAATTATCAAAGAGATTCCATTGACATCCCCCCGGGGGGATACTATAATAACCCTTATAAAGCAGGGAGGCTTTGTGCATAAGAAATCCTTATTTCTTGTTCACAAAAGCCTCCTTTTGTTACGACACAAAAAGGAGGTTCACATGCGTCTGACACCTAAGGAAGAAGAAAAATTAATGCTTCATCTGGCCGGCAATCTGGCCAAGGAACGCAAAGAGCGGGGCTTAAAGCTCAACGTACCCGAGGCAACCGCTTACATCAGTTCCGAGATCATGGAAATGGCCCGCGACGGAAAGCGCGTGACAGAGCTCATGGAACTGGGGACCAAGATCCTCACATCTGACGATGTTATGGAAGGAGTTCCGGAAATGATCCCGGAGATCCAGGTCGAGGCGACTTTCCCCGACGGCACCAAGCTGGTCACTGTCCACAATCCGATCCAGTAAAGACCGGATGCCTGCTATTACTTGCAGAAAGGAGCAAACATGAGAGTTGGAGAAGTCATGCCGCAGGATCGCGACATCGAATTAAACGCCGGCAAGCCGGTCATCACCCTGACCGTTGTCAATGCAGGCGACCGCCCTGTCCAGGTCGGAAGCCATTTTCACTTTTTTGAAGTCAACAGAAGACTCATCTTCGATCGCGCCAAAGCGTACGGCTACCATCTGGACATCCCGTCCGGAACATCCGTCCGTTTTGAGCCGGGCGAGGAGAAGGAAGTGCAGCTGACCGCATTCGGCGGGAGAAAGCGCATCTTCGGCCTCAACGACCTGACGCGCGCTCAGGCGACCGAAGCGACAAAGAAGGCTTCCTGCGCAACAGCCAGGGAGCATGGATTCGAGAAGTTCGACTGACAAGACCCATTTTCATCAGGTGCTCCGCACGCTTTTTAAGATCATGATTGAAAATGTCCCCGAAAGAAGCGGCCAGTGAGCGGGCACCATTTTCCAGGATATCAAATGGAGGTATTCCATGGCAGTAAAAATTTCCGGCGATAAATACGCTATGATGTACGGCCCCACGACCGGAGACAAGGTCCGCCTGGCGGACACGTCCCTTGTCATTGAGGTCGAGAAGGACTACACAACTTACGGCGACGAGGCCAAGTTCGGCGGCGGCAAGACCCTGCGCGACGGCATGGGCCAGTCGGTCACGACGACAAGCGCCTCCGGCGACCTGGATCTGGTCATCACAAACTGCCTGATCGTCGACTACACAGGCATCTACAAGGCTGATATCGGCATCAAGGACGGCCTCATTGCCGGCATCGGCAAGGCGGGCAACCCCGATACCATGGACGGCGTGACGCCGGGCATGACGGTCGGCGCATCGACCGAGGCTCTGGCCGGCGAGGGACTCATCATCACGGCCGGCGGCATCGACTCCCACATCCACTTCATTTCTCCGCAGCAGGTGGACACGGCCCTCTACAGCGGCGTCACGACCATGATCGGCGGCGGCACAGGTCCGGCCGACGGCACCAATGCGACGACCTGTACGCCGGGACCGTGGAACATGGAGATGATGCTGCGTGCAGCCGAAGGCTATCCGATGAACATCGGCTACCTGGGCAAGGGCAACTGTTCCGACGAGAAGGCTCTCATCGAGCAGCTGGAGGCCGGCGGCATGGGTCTCAAGATCCACGAGGACTGGGGCGCAACGCCTGCCGTTCTCAACCACTGCTTAAATGTCGCCGATGACTACGACGTTCCGGTCGCCCTTCACACAGACACCTTAAATGAGGCGGGCTGCGTCGAGGATACCCTGGACGCCATCGCAGGCCGTACCATCCACACCTACCACACCGAGGGCAGGACATCATTCGCGCTGCATCGGCTCCCAATGTCCTGCCCTCTTCCACGAATCCGACCATGCCCTACACGGTCAACACCCTGGACGAGCACCTCGACATGCTCATGGTCTGCCACCATCTGGACAAGAGAATCCCCGAGGACGTCGCCTTTGCAGACTCCCGCATCCGCCCGGAGACCATCGCCGCAGAGGACGTCCTCCACGACAGAGGCATTTTCTCAATGATGAGCTCCGACTCTCAGGCCATGGGCCGTGTCGGCGAGGTCATCACAAGAACATGGCAGACAGCCAGCAAGAATAAGGACGAGTTCGGCGCCCTGCCTGAGGATGAGGGCAACGGAAATGACAACTTCCGCGTCAAGCGCTACATCTCCAAGTACACCATCAACCCGGCCATCACGCACGGTATCAGCTCCTATGTCGGCTCCGTCGAGAAGGGCAAGTTTGCCGACCTGGTTCTCTGGAATCCGGCTTACTTCGGCATCAAGCCCGACATCATCATCAAGGGCGGCATGATCATCGCCTCCAAGATGGGCGACGCCAACGCATCCATCCCGACCTGCGAGCCGGTCATCTACAAGCACATGTTCGCAGCGGACGGCACAGCAGTCATGAAGAGCTGCCTGACATTCGTCTCCAGGGCTGCCATGGACCTCGATGTAGCCGGCAAGTACGGCCTTCAGAAGACAGTCGTCCCGGTCTTCGGCTGCCGCGACATCGGCAAGACTGACATGAAGTTCAACGACAAGACGCCGGAGATCATGGTGGATCCGGAGACATACGAGGTCACGGTGGACGGCGAGAAGATCACGTCCCATCCGGCCGAGAAGCTTCCGCTCACTCAGCTCTACAGCCTCTTCTAAAGGAGCTTATTGAAAATGATCTGCACGGAAATACTTGGAAAAATCAGTGATTTTGATGTCCATGACCGCAAGGTGGAGAAAGTCGCCATCGACTGGGAGGACGCCTCCACCAAGGTCCAGCGGAAAATGACCGACGCGGGCCGGGAGATCGGCCTGCGCATGGATGACACGGTCCTTGTCCGCGGCATGTACGAAGGGGACGTCATCTACGCCGACGACGAGCTTGTCATTGTCGTCACGACGCCTCCCTGCGATGTCATCAAGGTGAGGGTCGCGGAAGATCATCCCATGCAGGTGGCCAAAGTGGCCTACGAGATTGGCAACCGCCACGCTCCCCTCTTCTACGGGGACGACCTCTTCTCTTTTGTGACGCCCTACAACGAGCCCATGCTGACCATGCTGGAGAAGATCCACGGCGTCACGGCGGAGAAGGCGGTCATGAAGCTCGACTTCGAGAAGCGGATCTCGACCACGGTTCACCACCACACACATTAAGGAGAATCCATGGATCCCTACTTCCTGCTTCTGCAGATGAACGACTCCCTCTTCCCGATCGGGGCCTACTCTCACTCCTACGGACTGGAGACCTATATCCAGAGAGATATCGTTCACGATACAAAGACAGCGAAAACCTATATTGAAAAGCGGCTCAAATACAATTTCCTCTATGCGGACCTCCTGGCGGCGGCTCTTTCTTATGACGCCGCCGCAAAAAAAGATCTGGAGACGGTCTGCCGCATCGAGGACAGCATGGAGGCCTCCCGCGTCCCGAGGGAAATCCGCGAGGCCTCGGCAAAACTCGGGAACCGCTTCATGAAGACCGTGAGCCTTTTTCGTGAAATCAGGGAAAATGCATTTTTCTGCGAATTTGTCCGCGCCCGCGCATCGAGTACGACCTGTCACCCCGTGACCTATGGTCTATTGTGCGCCTGCGCCGGCATTTCCAAAGAAAAATGTCTCATGAATTATCTCTACTCCCAGGCCTCTCAGATGGTCACGACCTGCGTCAAGGCCATCCCCATCAGCCAGAGCGACGGGCAGCGGATTCTCTATGAGCTCGAGCCCCTCTTCCACGATATTCTCGCGAAGATCGCCGGCCTCACCGAGGACGATCTGTGCCGCTCAACTCCCGGCTTTGACCTAAGGAGCATCGAGCACGAGAGGCTCTACTCGAGACTGTATATGAGCTAAAGTTGAGGACACGGGGACGGTTCTTTTGTCCTCACAAGATGTGAGAACGAAAGAACCGTCCCCGTGTCCTCGTTCTGAAAATGATAAGGAGTTATGAACCATGTCCTATGTAAGAATTGGGGTCGCCGGTCCGGTTGGTTCCGGTAAGACGGCTCTCATCGAGGCACTGACCCGACGCATGTCCAAAGACTACAGCATCGGGGTCATCACAAACGATATCTACACCAAGGAGGATGCGGAGTTCCTGGCCAAAAACTCCGTCATGCCGACCGACCGCATCATCGGCGTCGAGACGGGCGGCTGCCCCCACACGGCCATCCGCGAGGACTGCTCCATGAATCTTGAAGCGGTCGATGAGATGATGAAGAAATATCCGGACATCCAGATCCTCTTCATTGAGAGCGGCGGAGACAACCTGTCGGCGACCTTCTCCCCGGAGCTTGTCGATGCGACCATCTTCGTCATCGATGTGGCCGAGGGTGACAAGATTCCGAGAAAGGGCGGCCCGGGCATCACCCGCTCCAACCTGCTTGTCATCAACAAAATTGACCTCGCTCCCTATGTCGGGGCGTCGCTTGCTGTCATGGAGCGCGACTCTAAGAAAATGCGCGGCGACCGGCCCTTTGTCTTCACCAATATCCGCGCCGGAGAAAATGTCGATACGGTCGTCGACTGGATCAAGAAAAATGTCCTTCTGGAGGATCTCGCATGACCATATCCGACAGCACCGCGACGACTTCTTTTGATCCGTCCTATGGGACGGCCAACCAGTTCGGGCACACATCGGAGCTGCACATTCACGCCTCTGATAAAAACGGACAGACCTACCTGTCTGATGTCCACTTCACGGCGCCTTTTAAGATCATGCAGCCCTTTAAGAAACGGGACGGCAGCCTGCAGGTCATGTTGCTTCAGGCCTCTGCCGGGATTATGGATGGGGACCGCCAGCGCTTTTCTTTCGAGATTGATCCGGGAGCGAAGCTCGAGTTCATTTCCCAGTCCTATGACAAGGTCCATCCCATGAAAGAGGATTTTGCGGAGAGAAGCATTGAGGTGACATGCGCGCACGACTCCATGTTCTATTTTCATCCCCAGCCCATGATTCCCTTTCGGAATTCCCGCTTTATAAATAAAATGGAAATTCATCTGGAGGACGGGACAGCTGCATTTTCCTTATGTGAGATCTTCACAGCGGGGCGTCTTGGCTATGAAAATGAGCGCTTCGCTTATGATTACTACAGCAACAAAGTCGACATCTACCGGGGCAGCCGCCATATCTACCGCGACAACACCCTCTTTGCGCCGGATCAAATGGACATGGAGGGCATGGGCATGTACGAGGGCTGCACTCATCAGGCCAATCTGTTTCTCACGAGGCTGTCTGCCGACGGGTTTGAGGACTCGATCCAGGAGATCCTTGATGAGGATGCGAAGACGGAGGGCGCCATCACCCGCCTCATCGATGAGGACTATGCGGTCAGGATCCTGGGCCACCGCGCCCAGGACCTGGAGATGATCACCGGGAAGGTGCTGACGGCATGGGGAAGCAGCTGCTGCCCACAGTAAAAAGA
The DNA here is from genome assembly GCA_900313955.1 of uncultured Lachnospiraceae bacterium. Lineage (GTDB taxonomy): Bacteria > Bacillota > Clostridia > Lachnospirales > Lachnospiraceae > Chordicoccus. The sequence goes on from OMTP01000004.1 coordinate 5,519, forward strand.
TTGTTATGAAAAATAGTTGAGGAGGGAACGCTTATGACTGAAAAAACGAAAGAGAGAGGCCAC
>OMTP01000026.1 GCA_900313955.1 uncultured Lachnospiraceae bacterium
ATGAATCGATATCACACAGGAGCCCGCCTATAATTCCTGCAGTGAGCGTCAGTGCGATCCCACTGACAGAATGCGGCCGGACTACATAGAGCGACATCGCTGCACCGACTGCTGCATGCGTTTTTCCTAACATCTGTGCCCTCCATATTTTTCTTTGAACAGCAAAACTGCTGCCCACAATAAACCCTGTAGACAGCAGATCATATCATTCTTTATGTTTTTTGGCAACTACTGAGCCGCCTGCAATCAGCAGCAGGATCGGCAGCAGGAATGTTGGCCCGCAGCAGCCACATCCGCCTCAGGGCGGGTGTCTGCCCCAGCCGCCGTTTGCAGAGGCTGCCATCTCCCACTGTCAAAGGCTACCTGTCAGGCACGCTCTTTAATAGTTACAGTTCCAGAAATGATGTTCGCCATATGCTTTGAACGAATTGTATATTGGATTTCTGTGATCTCTTTTTTAAGCAAAATTATATTTGGAAATGCAACTGCGGTATGTTGCATAATTTCGTCTATTTTAAAATCAATAATCCAACTTCCGTCTCTTTTCACCATATCATAGCTGAATAGGTCTGATATTTCTTCTTCATAGTTTTTTTCTTCTCTAGTCATCAAAGATGGATATGATTTAACCTGTAATAGATGTGTTCCTAACTTGCATGAAGAGGAATAATCGAGAAAATCAATTCCTTTTGCTATTCCAAAAACTTTATCAAAATCACAATCGTCAGTTATATAATCAAGCACCTCTTTGTCAAGCTTTCCCATATTATCAAAAGAAAAAACTGTATCTTCTGGCAACTGGAGACGAACCCACACTTCTTCGTCGTAATTCGTTCCCTGATTCTTTACGGCAAGTGCTAAGCCAGATAAATTCTTAAATTGATTGTAACTGTTCAGGACGGGCTCTTTGCGGAGAGAAAAACATGTCCTCAGCGGCGAATTGTCCTTGCGAGCGAACCTTCGTCATCGATCAGGCCTTCTTTTGAGCCGAGGAGGACATGTTTTTCTCGAAGCAAAAGTGCCCTCCTGAACAGTTACAATTGATTAATAAAAGGACAAATCCGGAGAAACTCATCAATGGTGTCGATTATCTGCTTAAGTATACGATACTTCCTCTTTGATTCCTCTGATCCATGCAATGGAAGCTCGTAATAGGTAGGATAAACTTGCCACGGATCCGTTGTTAAATCTCCCAAATCAAAAAATCACTTGGAAGATCAACTTCAAGATTATCAGCAAATTCTTGTAATATATTCTTCTCTTCAAGACTTATTTTCACTTCAGGTTTTATGGACAAAACGGCTACAGTTAACTTGGGCTTTAAGTGTATACCTTTGGCATCCTCATATAAATGCATAATTTTGTTGATATAAATACTCTGAGAAATCCCAGCCCGTTTTAAGATGTTTTCAGCAACTACCTCACTGGAAAGTTCATTGTTCGAAATACCACATATTATCAATTCTGATGATGAACTATTAGTTTTCTTGTTCTTCGTAGTAGCATTTACATCATGATTTACGTGAACGTCATTTGTAGCAGCATAAATAAAAAGCTCTGCTAAAAAAGTTGCAATAGACGATGGAGTTGCTAATATTTGAAATTCTGCTCTATGCTGCGGAGATATGTGGGGATCTGCATTCACTAATTCCATAAGTTGATAACAAATGTCCTCCTTCTGAGGTATCAACTCCGATACTATATTCTGATAAAAATATTCCACAAGACCAGAGAGAACTGCAGTCTCATAGATATTATCTCGAATCAGAAAAGGCACATTTTGCCTATCATTCATAATTTTACTAACAGTTCTTTTATCGATCACAAGTGTATCGCCATTTTTATTTTTAAGATCCAGTGGAACAATAACGCTGTCAAATAATATCCCGCATAGTTCTTCATTAGAAATTGATTTGCTGAAATGCTTTTTCAGCACAGTCACATATTCGCTGAAAACCAATTCATCACCCTCCGTTTTTTAAAAAAGCGACTTCTATGCAACTTGAGTGCAACTTTAGTGTAACGACTTCACATGCCATCTTTTATAAAATTATATCAATCCGTACGGGTGCAAGTAAACCAGTAAACAAATCAAGACAGGCATGTTTTTCTGTCAATAATTATTATTTATGAGGTGATTTAAACATATGAAAAATACAATTTACGTCTTAAAGCAACCTCGAAAAGGTTGTCATGATATTTGGAATGCATTTATGACCAAGGGAGCAGTGTACAGCCACAATGATATACCGATTTGTCCATCAACAGCATCAATAATACCTAAAGGTTTAATCGATTATACTATGACAAAACATATTTCTCATCCAGAATTCTTTGTACACTTCTACATTGACGATTACAAATTCGATGGAAAGCATGGCATCTGGCAGGAACCTGAAAAGGCACTAGAACGATTGCTTCCATATGCCGGAGTAATAACCCCTGACTTTTCTACGTATCAAGATATGCCTGAACCACTGAAAATTTATAATACCTTTCGCTGCCGAGCTTTTGGATACTGGCTGACAACTCAGGGAATCCCAGTCATCAACAATGTGCGCTGGGGCACACCAGAAACATATTGGTATTGCTTTGATGGAATCCCTCTCCACAGTACTGTGGCGATTGGCACTGTAGCAAGCGGTTTACGCGAAATTCGAAATAGAAAACGCTTTGAAACCGGTTTAGCAGAGATGGTCCGACGCATTGCACCGTATGTTATAATCGTATATGGCTCATCGAATTATGACTGCTTTGATGTCTTGAAGAGTTCCGGTATAGCGATAATAACTTTTCCCAGCAAAACTGCTTCTGCTTTTAAAGAGAGGCGTCATGATGAGTAAAAGTTTATGTTATGAATATACTGGAACAAAGGGGCATATCGCTGATGTCGCCGGAACGCTCCCGCAAAATCCACAAGATCTCATCGACGCAGGATGGAAGGATGTATCGGATCCAAGGCAGGCACAACACGGTTATCATTTGTACGAAGAGCCTGGCACTGGTCTGCGTGTTCGTTTTGATCCAAAACAGGAAGGACAGCCAGGATTTCGCGGTAAGGACCACTATCATATCCTAAATCCAGTCGCAACGGGAAATGATGATCTTTATCTCGATTCAAGCGGAAACCCAGGTCGTAAGAATTCAAGGAAATCACATATATTACCAAACGGAGGCAATTAATATGAGTATTCAGGAACTCCTAAACAAATATGATTTTCACGACAGTCTTATTGAAAATGTATCTTATGATACAGTTCAAAATTCCGTGAAAATGAAGATAGATTTTTGCAACTGGATGCAAGATGGTTATAGTAATTCATCCCCAGAAACATCGATCATTTATCTGTTTTTTTGCGATGTGACAGACTTCAAAGGACCGCAAGGTGATATCGATGATTTCAGTATTCTTGAAGTAACAATAATTGACAATTTCATTACATTTATGATTCTTGATGATTTTCACGATGTTAATTATGAAATAAAAATTTCCTGCAAAACTGTCGATATGATAAAAGAATAATCTCATTCTTTCAGAGATCTAGCTTTGACTATTATAAAATGTCTCATCATTAGTAATGACTCTTTATTCGAGGCTTCGGGCATGATTGTGGGTGGCGAAGCCACCCACGTCTGAAAATTTTGGGCCAATCATTTTTCGTGTGGGATTAGCCCTTAGAATGACGCCACAAATCGTCG
>OMTP01000299.1 GCA_900313955.1 uncultured Lachnospiraceae bacterium
AAAAGCAGGCGGCGAAAATCGAATGCGCTCCGGAAGAAGGCCTTTGCGCTCCGCGCCGGGGTGCCCCGTGAACTGTAACCTATAAGGATTATTCTATGAGCAGAATGCATGCTGATGGGCGCGAAAATGGATTTTTTATGGTATAATTTTACCAAAATGATGAGTGCAGAATACCTCGTAAAAGGGGCAGAGAGGCACGGGCTTCTTGCATTTGCATGAATTTCATGAAGGAGGAAAATCACATGAAGCGAAGGAAAAAAGTATTCACCACTATCTTGGCAGCATTCCTGATGATCCTGGCCACAATAGGCAGCGTCATCACCACACCGGCGGCGCCGAAGGCATTTACCGATGTTCAGAACAAAAGCAAGTATTACTACAAGCCTGTCTACTGGGCTGTCGGGGAAAATGTAACTTCCGGCACGTCGGCGACAACCTTCAGCCCGGAAGCTCCGTGCACCCGCGCACAGATTGTGACCTTCCTCTGGAAGGCGGCGGGAGCACCCGACGAGGGAAATGCAGATAAGTTTTCCGATGTTTCTGCAACTGCATTTTATGCAAAAGCGGTTGGGTGGGCTGTGAAGCATGAAATTACAGGTGGTACTTCGAATACAACCTTCAGCCCGGGTGCGCCCTGTACGAGAGCACAGGCAGTGACTTTCTTATGGAAGGCAAACGGGTCAGCAGAAGTCTCAGACGCCATCGCATTTACAGATGTCGGAGAAAGCAGCTGGTATCGGGCAGCGGTTGCATGGGCAGTCAGGAACAATATCACAGGCGGCGTCAGTTCGACCTCATTTGCACCGAGCAGGACCTGCACCCGTGGACAGATTGTTACGTTCTTATATAAAGCATCCGGTTCCCCCGACGTTGAACTTCCGGAGAAAAACAGGGCATTTGATTACTCGCAGGTTCCTGCATACGCAGGATCTCCTTATGCCGAGATCAACGGCAACACGCCCTATTTTACAGGCGGTGAACTGAAGTCCGACGGCCATGAGAGCTATAGTGATCTGGACAGCTTAGGCCGATGTGGCGTAGCAGACGCCTCTGTTGGCAAGGAGACGATGCCGACAGAGAAGCGCGGTGAAATCGGCAGCGTCAAGCCGACTGGCTGGCACACAGTAAAATATGCCGGCATTGAAGGAAATTATCTCTACAATCGCTGCCACCTTCTTGCCTATGAGCTGACAGCGGAAAATGCCAACCCCAGGAATCTGATTACTGGAACCAGATACCTTAATATCAAAGGCATGCTGCCTTTTGAAAATATGATCGCAGATTTCGTGAAGGAGACTGGCATCCATGTGGAGTATCGCGTGACTCCGATTTTTGTGGGCTCAGAGCTCCTGGCGCGCGGCGTCTTGATGGAAGCTCAGTCTGTAGAGGATAGCGGAGCGGGCATCAGATTCTGCGTTTTCGCTTACAATGTGCAGCCGGGAATCACGATCGACTATGCAACCGGCGAGAGCAGCGGACCGAAATTTACAGGAACGCCGACCCCCACTGTAAAGCCTACAGCGACCCCGAAGCCGACGGCGACCCCAACCCCCCAGCCTTCAACGCCCACAGACAGCGGAATATACTACTGGACCCCAGGCGGCAAGTCTTATCACACAACACCGAATTGCCGCACCCTGAAAAGATCCAAAAAGATTCTGAGTGGAACACTTTCAGAGGCCATGGCAGCAGGAAAGACAGATCCGTGCAACGTCTGCGCAGGCGGATAATCTGCTGAGCCCACGGGGACGTATCTACTGGGTTCACCCACTCGTGAACCCACAGGATACGTCCCCGTGGGTTCATCGGAGACGGCTCTGCGGCGATTGTTTACGTAACGGATACATATTTGATGAACTGTAACGTCCCGAAATATGGACTTTTTTCGAGGGCGGCCATATAATAGGCACCGTAGTTCTTATGATTTAAGAGGGAAAGTGGAGGATTGTATGGCTAATTTAGCACACGCCGCTGAAAGAAAGGCTGTAAGTTTAGTGCTCGACGGACTTGTCAGGCATTTAAGTGGAGAAAATAGAGAGAAGAGACAGGATTCCTACCTCAAGCTGGTTGATCTGGCTCAGAAGTTTCTGAAGGAGACCCCGGCTGAGAAGTTCGATGCTGTCCGTGCAAATATCAAGGACCCCAACAACCGCTGGTTCAGAATGATCGACGACATCCTGGATCACACAGATCCCCATGTCGCAAAGATGATCATCCTCAACCTTGGTTACGAGGCGTTCCTTCGCGGCACCAGAATGATCCGCGAGAACAGAAAGAAGTACAACTGCAACATCCCCTGGCTTATTCTCTTTGATCCGACCCAGGCCTGCAACATGTACTGCGTGGGCTGCTGGTCCGGCACCTATGGCCACAAGAGCAACCTGACCTTCGAGGAGATGGACAAGATCGTCACCGAGGGCAAAGAGCTCGGCGTCTACCTCTACATGATGACCGGCGGCGAGCCGATGGTTCGCAAGAAGGACATCCTTCGCCTCATGGAGAAGCACAACGACTGCATGTTCGCAGCTTACTCCAACTCGACCCTGATCGACCAGGATCTCTGCGACCAGATCAAGAGACTTGGCAACCTCATTTTCATGCTCTCTGTTGAGGGAAATGAGACAACCAACGATGAGAGACGCGGCGAGGGCCACTATCAGGCAGTCATGGACGCCATGGATCTGCTCAGGAAAAATGGCATTCCTTACGGAACTTCCATTTGCTACACAAGACAGAACCTGGACGCAGTCACAGATCCCAAGTTCCTGCAGATGCTCTCCGACAAGGGCGCTCACTTCGGCTTCTACTTCCACTATATGCCAGTGGGCAAGAATGCGGTTCCGGAACTTATGCCGACAGTGGAGCAGAGAAGGGATATGATCAAGCGCATCCGCGACTTCCGTTCTCCGGACTGTCCGATCGAGTTCTTCCCGATGGACTTCCAGAACGACGGCGAGTATGTCGGCGGCTGCATCGCAGGCGGACGCAATTACTTCCATATTAATGCAAATGGTGATGCGGAGCCCTGCGTCTTCATTCACTACTCCGACAGCAACATCCGTGACAACACGGTTCTGGAAATGCTGCAGAATCCGCTCTTCATGCTCTATCATGAGGGCCAGCCCTTCAACCGCAATCATCTTCGTCCCTGCCCAATGCTGGAGAATCCGGAGATTCTTCCCAAGATGGTCAAGGAGGCCGGTGCACACCAGACCAACCTTGAGGCGCCGGAGGAGGCAGATGAGCTCTGCGCCAAGAACAAAGCGTACGCTGAGGAGTGGAAGAAGGTCGCAGACGAGGAGTGGGCCAATGAGACCCACAAGAAGCCTTCCTACGAGAACTATGCTCCCGAGAAGGTCGCTCATCCGGAACTCGCTGCCTTCCAGCACGCTGACGACGTCAAGTCCGCTGCCAACGAGTAAGTTTATCCTTTGTTCGTTACAGTTCACGGGTCACCAGAACTGCCTCGAAAAAGCACTTCCTTCGCGGCCACCCCTCAAAGGTCCACTCCGGAAGTGCTTTTTCGAGGCAGCAACCGGCTGACGCGTGAACTGTAACCTTTGTTCTTTAAGACCTGTACAGTTTTTGTGCAGGTCTTTTTTCTTCCCCTTTTTTGCTGTATAATGAACACTCAGTGCAGCCATGGGAGTGACTGCAAATTTGGGATTAAGCATAAGGAGTTAAGAAAATGAAAGAAAGAGAAAGTTTGGGCTCGCGCCTGGGATTCATTTTACTGTCCGCAGGCTGCGCGATTGGAATCGGAAATGTCTGGCGCTTTCCGTATATTACAGGAAAATACGGGGGAGGCTTCTTCGTTCTCATTTACCTTGCATTTCTTATTTTAATGGGAATTCCCATCATCACGATGGAATATTCGGTCGGCCGCGCTAGCAGGAAGAGTATCCTGCCGGCCTTCCGGGCTCTCGAGCCCAAAGGCTCAAAATGGCATGTCTGGGGCTATTTTGCCATGGCCGGCAATTTTGTCATCCTCATGTTTTACTCGGTCGTCTCTGGCTGGATTCTCTACTACACCTATCTCATGGCCAGGGGCGAGTTCTTCGGCAAAAATACGGATGAGATCAAGGCTGTCTACGACAACATGATGGCGTCGCCCCGCATTCTCATCGTCAGTATGATGCTTGTCATGATCATGACGACGGTCGTCTGTGCCATGGGCCTGCAGAGCAGTGTCGAGTCGGTCTCCAAGGTCCTCATGATTGCCCTCCTCTTGCTCATGGTTGTGCTGGGCATTCGCTCGCTCACCCTGCCTGGCGCGTCCAAGGGCCTCAGTTTCTATCTGAAGCCGAGCGCTGCCAACATGAAGGAGGCCGGGATCTGGAACACGGTCTACGCGGCCCTCAATCAGAGCTTCTTCACGCTCAGCATAGGCCAGGGTGGCATGCTGATCTACGGAAGCTATATCGGCAAGGAGCGGTCTCTGCCGGGCGAGGCGACCATCGTCGCGGCGCTGGATACATTTGTCGCCATTGTCGCGGGCATGATTGTCTTCCCGGCCTGCTTCGCCTACGGCATCTCGCCGGATTCCGGGCCGAGTCTCATTTTCCTGACCCTGCCGCGCGTCTTCGCGTCCATGCCGGGCGGCCGCATCTGGGGAACCCTCTTTTTCATTTTCCTCTTCTTCGCGGCGGAGTCGACCATGATCGGCGTCTTTGAAAATGACGTCAGCTTCTTTATCGACCTCAGGGGCTTCTCCCGCAAAAAGGCGGCTCTCCTCTGCGGCGTCATCATCGCCGCGGGCTCCATCCCCTGCGCCCTCGGCTTCAACATGTGGAAGGCCTTCCAGCCTCTTCGCGCCGGCAACTCGGTCATGGACCTGGAGGACTTCTTCGTCAGCAACATCTGCCTGCCGGTCGGCTCCTTCATCTTCACCCTCTTCTGCAGCCAGAAGTATGGCTGGGGCCTCGACAACTACTTTACTGAAGTCAACACAGGCAGGGGTCTCAGGTTCTCGCGGAAAATGAGCTTCTACTTCAAGTACGTTCTGCCGTTCATCGTCGGCTTCCTCGCTTTTTACGGGATCTTCACTTACTTTAAATAAGGGAAAATGCCTGAGAAACCATTGGGAACGGTTCTTATGGATCCCTGCTTGAGATGCCATGAGAACCGTATTTGCGTCTAATGGAGGGATTCGATTATGAAGAGAAAAATGCAGTATCCCGCAACGACGATTCTGATCGCCGCCAATGGTATCTGCTTTGCGGTCGTCGAGATCTTCGGCGGCAGCACGGAGAGCTCGGAAGTTCTGGCCAAATGGGGCGGCTCCTACGTGCCCCTCATTGAGGCAGGACAGTATTGGCGCCTCTTCACCTGCATGTTCCTGCACGCGGGTATCTGGCACCTTGTCAACAACATGCTTACCCTGGGCGTCCTCGGCACCTCCCTCGAGCCCCTTATGGGATCCGTCCGCTTCACCGTCCTTTATCTGGTCGGTGGCCTTGTCGGCAGTGGCGCGGCCTACTATTATTATCAGGCAAATGATCCCTATGTTGTCTCCGTCGGCGCTTCCGGCGCTATCTTCGCGGTCATGGGCGGCCTCCTCTGGGTCGTGCTTCGGAACCGCGGCCGCGTCGCCGGGCTCACCCTCCGGCAAATGCTGATCATGCTCGCCTGGTCCATCTACTTCAGCTTCCGCATGGCGGACGTAAGCTGGTCCGCTCATCTGGGCGGCCTCTTAGGCGGATTTCTTCTCGCCATTCTCCTCTATCGCCGGAAATTGTGATAGAATGGGGTAAGGAACGGGGGCGCAGCAAGTGCCTTCCCTGGAGGGTGAAGGAACTTGCTGCGTCCCCCCGCACTCAAATCAAGAAAAGGAGAAATGATTATGTCTGACTGCATTTTCTGCAAGCTGGCCAATGGGGAGATCCCCACAGCAAAACTCTATGAAGACGACGACTTCACGGTCATTCTTGACGCAGGCCCCGCAACACGCGGTCACTGCCTCATTCTGCCCAAGGCCCACTACGCCAATATCTATGAGATGCCCGAGGACCTGGTCGGCAAGGCCTTCGTTCTCGCCAGGAAGATCGCCACGCAGATGACGCGCGCCATGGGCTGCGACGGCTTCAACATCGTCCAGAATAACGGCGAGACGGCTGGCCAGTCCGTCTTTCACTTCCACATCCACCTCATTCCGCGCTACAAAGACGGCGAGAAGATCGTCGCCAACTGGACGCCCGGCACTCTGACCGATGAGGCGCGCGAGGACATCATCGCCAGATTTAAGGCCGCCAAGTGACGAACCCCTAAGACGGAGATCCGCGAGAGAGCCAGGGCGGCTGAGCCCACGGGGACGTAGCATCTGGGTTCATCGAAAGGTGAAGGCGCGTGCTGCGTCTCCGTGGCCGCCCGTACCACTGTCTTTGTACCTGTCCCGGTGGATTTATGTTTTGCACAAAAACACTATCCGAATTTTGTGAAATTTTATCACTTGTCGGAATCCGAGCGTTCGTATATAATGAGAGCCATCAAAGGAATTCTTTTGATGACTCTCATTATTCTTTTCAGCTGATTTATATTCCCCGATTCGCAACTATTCGGGATGGGCTTTTCACGAAGCTAAAATGCCCACCTGAATAGTTACCCCGATTCAATCTTGAAATTTTCACATTGACCAGGAGTTTCCACACGGCAAATAAGGAGGTGGCTTATGTATGAAGGCACTACTGGGGGCATTTCGCGCTTTTCGGCGGGAGGAGGACGGCGTCGCGGTCGTTGAGATCGTGCTCATCCTGGTCGTCCTCATCGCGCTCGTGATCATATTCAAGGATCAGATCACGGGCCTTCTCAACACGATTCTGTCCAAGGTCAAGTCGCAGAGCGCGAAGGTCTACAACTAAAACCTGCATCTTATGCTCCCTGAAGGGAGGTGGTGGCGAGGTGAGGAGAGCCTCCATCACAGTCTTTTTCAGCCTGCTCTTTCCCATTTTACTGGCGCTTATTCTCTATTCGATTGCCTCCGCCAAGGTGGAGGCCGGCAGTTGCGACACAGCCTACGCCGTCGATCAGTCATTTTTCACACTCTTTGGAAGGTATGACCAACCCCTTTTTCAGAAGTATGATGTTTTTTATCTCGACGGAAGCTGTGGCAGCGGAAGCCTGGCTGTACACGAAGCGGGAAATTATGTGGGAAAGTGCATGGATGAACTGCTAGCAAACAATAACTCAGTACTCATGGGAACTTCCCTTCTGCATCTTAAGCGGACGGCGACGTCAGTGACCGGCTACATGCTGATGACGGATGCACAGGGAGCGTCCTTTGAGACCCAGGCCATAGCCTCGATGAAAGATACGCCCGGAACAAGTGCTCTGTCTGCCCTTTCATCCTCATCGATCATCGGGACAGCGGTATCCCTGCCGACGGCATTTTATAACAAGGCAAATGGCCTCACTTCTTCCGATCTTCCCACTCCGACGCCCTCACCGGCGCCGGAGGAGGGGACCGAATCGACGTCGACATCTTCTTCGCAACATGTCTATAACCCCATTCCTCTTTTTGAAGCCCTGAAATCCGGCTCCGTCATGCCCTATGTGGTCGATGAGAGCCGTGTGTCCACCAAAGTCGTTCCTACAACGAGTCTGCCCAGCCAGAGAAGTCTCAATCATGGCTTCGGCACCATGCAGGTGAGCGGGACGGCATCATCGACTTCAAGAAGAGTCCTTTACAGCCAATATTTACTTACCCATTTTACAAACTTCAGAAAGCCGGGAGATGCGGCACCGCTCTCCTATGAAGTCGAGTACATGCTCGGCGGCAGCGGGACGGACCGGACCAATCTGGAATATGTCGTCAAAAAGCTCATGAAGCTGCGCCAGCCGGTCAACTTCGCTTTTCTCATGTCTGATTCGGCTGCCAGGTCAAAGCTCCAGGAGGCTGCGACGCTGATTGCCTCGGCCATCAGCATTCCCGAGGCCTGGTATGCGGTCGAGCTCATTCTCATGGCGGGCTGGTCCTATGTGGAGAGCATCATCGATGTGCGGGATCTTCTTGACGGCAAAACATGTCCTCTCGTGAAGACGGAGGCCACCTGGCAGGTGAGCTTCGAGGAAGTCGCCGACGCCCTGGCCCATCCTGGACAGTATGAAAAGGATGCGGCCACAGGCATGGGCTATCTGGATTATCTGAAGACATTTCTCTACAAGGAGTCAGAGGGCGTCACAATGCGCGCCCTGGACATGGTGGAACTGGAAATGCAGGCGCAGGGGCGCAGCTGGTTTCGCGTCGACTGCCTCCTGGACTCCCTCGACCTCCATGTGGAGACTCTGGCCGAAGAGGCCATCCCCATTGCCTATGAGGCCCACTACGATTATCGCAGCCTGTCTGCGTCATCGTCCTAGCCAAGAACCACGGGGGCACCCTCGGGGACGGTTTTCGTGGAGCCATCAAAGAGGAACCATCAGAACCGTCCCCAGTGGCACAATCATTAAGAAAGGAGACAGCCTATGCTTTTCTCAAAGATAGCCGGAACGAACAAATTACACCTTCAGGAATGGGTTCGGGCGCATCTGAGAAGGGCAGGTGGGACCAAAAGGGAGGATTCACGAGGTTCCTTCGCCTTGAAACCACGAGAATCATCCCTCCTGGTCTCTCAGGCATCTCTGACCGTTGAGTGCGCGCTCGTTCTTCCTGTCTTTTTTCTTGCCCTTCTCACAGTGATTTCTTCCATGGAGGCCATCCGGATGAGAAGCCAGAAAGAACTGGCTCTCTTAAACCGCGCCAAGGAGATGGCTGTGGCGGCGGGCGCGACATCTGCCGCAGAAAATTCTTCCGGCGGCTTTGCGTCCGGCCAGGATCCTGCGTATGTCGATCTCAGTGTGCCATTCACCTTCTCCTGGCCGGCTCCCCTTTTTGCCCTGCCATCCATGCAGGTCTCGGTCAGGGCGCGGGTCGGCACCTGGTCGGGCGGCGGGATCCCCACGGACGGGAATGCCTCGGGAGGCGACGACGGGTACGTCTTTGTTACCAACAACCGGTCCGTCTACCACACCCACGCGGACTGCACCCACCTGGATCTTGCCGTCTTCGCCGTTCCCGTGAGTGAAATCAGTTCTCTGAGGAACGAAGACGGAAGAAGATATAAAAAATGTCGGGGCTTTCCGGCCGGTTACACGGGCACCGTCTACGCCACGGCCCGGGGCGAATACTACTATCCCGATGCTTCGTTCGCGTCCCTGACCCGTCACGTGCAGATGGTGCCCAAGTCAGAAGTATCTGATCTCCACGAGTGCCAGCGCTGCGCCGCAAGGGACGTAAAAGAAGCGGCCGCACACGCGGGCAATGCGGCATGAAGGAGCGGGGACAGTTCTTTTGTCCCTGTCAGGTTTTTTATGAGAAGTAGCCTGGCAGTTGACCTTCTTGATCATGCTTTGTGGTTGACTGTAGAGGAAGAGAGGAGTGGTGCGCGTGGACATTCGCGAGATCGCGGCGGCGGGTCTTCTGGCCGTCAATACGATAGCAGACGTGCGGGAGAGAAAGATTCTCATGATCCCGACAGCGCTTGCTTTTCTGACGGGACTATTCACTTTTTCCCTGACCGTTCATGGCAGTCAGGCGGCTGAGCTTCTGCCGGGTCTTCTTCCGGGAACGATTCTTCTCCTTCTCTCGGTAGTAACAAGAGGGGAGATCGGCATGGGAGACGGCCTGTTCTTCCTGGCATTGGGGTCCCTTTTGCCACTCTATGAGTTCATAGGGACCTTTCTCCTGACGTTTTTTTTGGCGGGCATAGCCGGTGCTGTTTTCTTTTTAAGAAAATGCTCCGGGCGCAAGGCGTTCCCACTTATCCCTTACGCATGTGCAGCCTGGATTCTGGCGAAGCTCATTCTCATTCTATCAGGAGGCGGATGAACATGAAAAAATACGAGTTTTTGACGCGGGCATCCTATACGGTAGAGCTTGCTCTCCTTATGCCTGTCCTCATTGGTACCATTCTGGCGGTCATTTACCTCGACGATCATGTCCACAACTGCGCGACGCTCACGGCAAATGCCTGTGAGGCGGCGGTGACGGGACATGATGACGCCGAGATCCCATCCTATGTGGCGATGGGCCATGTGGACCGATCCATGAGTGACGGAAAAAATGCGAGAACAGTGATATTTTCCTCGGTGACCTATGACGCAGATGACAGAGTCTTCGGGGAGGTCAGGGGAGAAGGGACATATAAGAAGATCCATGCGGTGAGCATTTTACGAAAAGCCAAGGGCTTGACGAACCTGCTGGGCTCGTGAGGGGGTGATTGCATGAATGTGCGCTTTCGAAGAGATGTAAAACACAGTTATATGATTCTGTCGGACGCAGGGGACGATTTTGATGCGGACAAGGCTTCCTATATGACGGAGACCCTGCTCAACAACCATATCGAGGGGCTTCTGCCGATGACGGTCGAGAAGGTCGACGAGACGGCCTTTTATCAGTATGACATCACTTCCCTTGTGGGGGTGCAGGCGCTTGCAACGAGCTATCCGGTGACTCTTGAGCAGATGAAGAAGATGCTCTTTTCACTTCTCGACACGGCGGACCGCCTGGACGACTATCTTCTGGATACATGCCATCTCTACCTGGCGCCGGAGACCATCTTTCTCACCCAGGAGGGAGAGGAGCTTCTTGTTCCCTATGTGCCTGCATTTGAAAAAGATCTGAAGGCAAGCCTGGTCGACCTTGCGCGATTTTTTCTGGGTAAGATCAGGCGGGACGACAAAGACGCCATTGTTCTCGGCTATCAGGTGATCCATGAACTGGAGGAGGAGCATACGACGCCCGCAGATCTGAAGAAATTCCTCGTGGGAGACGGTTCTGCTTCTGCAGAGGATGTGCCGCCTGATCCCGCTGCGGGTGATGGGGATTTTGCCGGGGTGGATGTTGATCCCCCGGGACCGTCGTTCTCTGTGGGGCCTGAGGGCGGGAGGGAGAAGATCAGAAAGATGCTGCCGGAAAAGTCGTCAGTGCAGATGGCCCTGCTTCTTCTGCCCTCTGCGGGGCTGATCTACCTCATCCTGCACATCTATGCCATTGGCTACTACACCAATCAGGAGATTGCTGCAGGGATCCTGCTCCTTACGGTTGCTCTCCTTCTTGTTGTCCGCATCGCACGCAAGTGGAAAAAGAAGAAGGAGGACAGAACGTCTCCTCCTCTTCAGGATGAGCGGATGGGGCAGGGGATGGAAAGGTTGTCCCCGGATGACGGGCCGTCGGAGACCGGGGAGTTCCGTTCTTTGGACCCGTCTCCTGTCTCGTCAGAACTGGATGCTTCATCCTGCGGTGGCGCCTACGCTAATCTGACGCAGGCAGCCCCGAATGTCATGTTTGCCGACGTAGACAGGACAATCTCTCTCAAGGGACTGCGTCCCGACAGCACGGCCGGCGTCCTCCTTCCCGACGACGCGGGCGCCCATCTGCCCAGGATCACCGTTGAAGAGGAAGAAGTCCTCGTGGGAAAGATGGACTCTGCCTCCGACAAGCTGGTCACCCTGCCCAGCCCTGCGGTCAGCCGCATCCATGCCCGCCTTTTTCGCAGGGAGGGCATCCTCTACATCAGCGATCTTAACTCAACCAACGGAACCCGGGTCAACGGCAGACTTCTCACTGCTTTCGAGGCTGTCCCTCTTCCCGACGGTGCCGGTGTGGAATTTGCGGATCTCAGTTACCATGTTCAACTGATCGTTGACAGAAAGGAGTGACGGGAAAGTCACAGTCCACTGGTCAGCCAGGGCTGAGCGCCAGGAAAGCGCTTCCTCCGCGGACATCCCCGTGCGGATCCACTCCGGAAGCGCTTTCCTGGCGCTCGGCTGGCGGACGTGTGAACTGTAACACGGGAAATTGTTACAGTTCACGAAGCGCCGAAGTGACCCACCCGTGAACTGTAACGGGAAATTCGCTGTGTTCTTTGCCTTCCTATAATTCTCTGTGATTTCTTCTGTCTTGTGCTATAATGAAAACCATCTGTGGAATCATAGAAGAAAAGTAACTGTTCAGGAGGGCACTTTTGCTTCGAGAAAAACATGTCCTCCTCGGCTCAAAAGAAGGCCTGATCGATGACGAAGGTTCGCTCGCAAGGACAATTCGCCGCTGAGGACATGTTTTTCTCTCCGCAAAGAGCCCGTCCTGAACAGTTACGAAGAAAAGAGGAACGATATGGAATATCAGCATGCGAAGCGGTTGGATCACTTTACGACAGGAATCTTTGCCGCCATGGATGAGAAGAAAGCAGAACTTATGAAGACAGGCCGCAAGGTCTACAATCTCTCCGTCGGGACACCAGACTTTAAACCTATGCCTCATATCATGAAGGCGGTCGAGGAGGCCGTCAGGGACCCTGACAACTACAAATATGCGCTCAGAGATTCTGATGAGATGCTGGATGCCCTGTGTGCTTACTATCAGAAGCGCTATGGCGTTGAGATTGCCCCGGATGAGATCACGGGCGTCCACGGAACCCAGGAGGGTATGGGACATCTGGGAATGGCCATGTGCAATCCCGGAGATATTGTCCTGCTTCCTGACCCCGGTTACCCGATCTATGAGGCGGGATCTTATCTGGGCGGCGCAGAAGTCTACTACTATCCGCTGGTCAGAGAGCATGATTTTCTGCCGGTCATCGAGGACATCCCGGAGGATGTTCTGAGGAGGACAAAGTATATCGTCTTGTCTTACCCGTCCAATCCGGTCGGAGCAGCGGCACCTAAGTCCATGTATCTCAAGATGATCGAGTACGCCAGAAAATACGGATTCTTCATCATCAATGACATGGCTTATTCGGACATCATCTTTGACGGAAGAGAGGGCTTCTCCTTCCTGTCCCTGCCGGGAGCCAAAGAAGTTGGCGTGGAGTTTTTCTCCCTGTCCAAGTCCTTCAACCTGACTGGGTTCCGTCTGTCTTACCTCATCGGCAACAAGTCCATCATCGATGCCCTGAAGCTTCTGCGCAGCCAATATGATTTCGGCATCTCTTATCCGGCGCAGAAAGCAGCGATCGCAGCTCTGACGGGTCCGCTCGGCCAGGTGAAGGTGCAGTGCGAGGAGTACAGAGCCCGCCGCGACGCTCTCTGCGGAGGCTTGCGCAGGATCGGCTGGGATGTCTTTGACTCTCAGGGAACCATGTTTGTCTGGCTTCCGGTCCCAAGCGGCTACACATCCATGTCCTGCATCGAGACGCTCATGGATACCTGCGGCATCGTGGGTACGCCGGGAACGGCCTTTGGACCCAAGGGGGAGGGCTACATCCGCTTTGCCCTAGTCAAGACGGTCGACGAGATGAATGAGATCGTAGATGTCATCGCCAAGAACTTTCCATTCAACAAATAAAAAAAGGGCGCTGCATAAAGAAGTGCAGCGCCCTTTGCATTACCGTTCCCACTTGTCTGCGAGAGCAGTGATCTGGTCGGCGAACTTGGCCATGTCCTTGTTGGCAAGTCCCCTGTTCTGATGGACGACGGCGAGAAGCCTCTGGGCAGCGTCCTCAAGTCTCCTGTAGGAGGCGGAAGCCCGGGCGCGAGCCTGCGTCGTGGCACCGTTCGCATTGGAGGAAGGAACAAGATTGCCGTTTCCATCTTTCTTTGCGGCGGGGATGCCGACGGTTTTCTTTGTGCAGGTGTTGGTCAGAAGGTCCCACTCGGTTCCTGAGTAGGGAGCATAAGCGGGGACTCCCGTCTTTTCCGTCAGAAGGGCAGCAAAGCCGTCAACGACCGAGTCGTCGCCGTGGACGACGAAGATCTGCTCGGGCTTTTTCCTGAAAGCCATGGCCCAGCTGAGGAGCCCTTCCCGGTCGGCGTGGCCGGAGATGCCGGGAAGATTGCGGATCTCCGCCTGGACGGCAATTTCTTCCCCGAAGATCGTCGCGGTCTTTGCCCCCTCGATGAGTCGTCTTCCCAGGGTGCCCTCTGCCTGATAGCCGACGAAGAGAACCGTGCACTCGGGTCTCCACAGGTTGTGCTTCAGGTGGTGCTTGATGCGGCCGGCGTCGCACATGCCGCTCGCCGACAGGATGACCTTGGGCCGGTCGATGAAGTTGATCTCCCGTGATTCCTCGGAAGTCAGAGTGAGCTTGAGTCCCGGGAAGGAAATGGGGTTGATCCCCTGGCTTACAAGCGCCCGCGCCTCCTCATCGAAGCAGTCCGACGTGTGTTCGTTGAAGATGCCTGTTGCCCGGACGGCGAGAGGTGAGTCCACATAGACCTCAAAGTTCTCGTGGCCGTGGACAAGGTTCTGTTCCTTGATCTGACGGATGAAGTAAAGCATCTCCTGGGTTCGTCCGATGGCGAAGGAGGGGATGACCACGTTGCCGCCCCGGTCGAAGGTCTTTTGAAGAATCTCCGTCAGGTCTGCCACATAGTCGGTGCGCGGCCCGTGACTGCGGTCGCCGTAGGTCGACTCGATGAGCAGGTAGTCGGCGGAGTCGACGGTCTCCGGATCATTTAAAAGAGGCTGATTGGTGTTGCCGACGTCCCCGGAGAAAACAATCTTCTTTGCTGCGCCGTTTTCCGTCACCCAGACCTCGATGGCTGAGGAACCGAGCAGGTGGCCGACGTCGTTGAAGCGGATCTTGACATTTTCACAGACATCAATCACGGTGTGGTAGGGGCAGGGGACAAAGCGATGCATGATGCGCTCGACATTTTCCGCTGTATAGAGTGGAACATAGGGGGGCTCTCCCTTTCGCTGCGCCTTGCGCGTCCGCCACTCGGCCTCGAAGGCCTGAATATTTGCCGAGTCGAGCAGCATGATCTCGCACAGGTCCGTCGACGCCGTCGTCGCGAAGATCTGCCCGTGGAAGCCCCTGGCGTCGAGCAGAGGCAGCAGGCCGCTGTGGTCGATGTGGGCGTGGGTCAGAAAGACATAATCGATGTCGCCAGCCGGAAGGGGCAGAGGCGCATTCTCCCAGATGTCCCGCCCCTGCTCCATGCCGTAATCGACAAGAATCTTCTTATCCGCCGCCTCAAGAAGGTGACAGCTGCCGGTCACTTCGTGGTCGGCTCCTAAAAAAGTGAGTTTCATTCCTTTATTCACCTCATTTCCCAAGATTGCTATTTTCACGAAAATGGACTATGATACTAAAGTCTTTACTTGGATTATACCATAGATCTTCTTTAGAACGAGGGAGAAAGCATTATGAAGAAAATAGTTCTGACGGGTGGTGGAACGGCCGGACATGTGACGCCCAATCTGGCCATGGTTCCCCGCCTCAGGGAAATGGGATATGACATCACATATATTGGTTCCATCGGCGGCATGGAAGAGAAACTGATTGAGGGCTACGGCATGCCTTATTACGCTATTCACACCGGCAAGCTGCGCCGCTACTTCAGCATGAAGAATGTCTCAGATATCTTTAACGTCCTCAAGGGCCTTGGGGACGCCAAGAAAGCTCTGAAGGAAATCAGGCCGGATATCGTCTTCTCCAAGGGCGGCTTCGTCGCTGTCCCGGTCGTCCGCGCGGCCAAAAGTCTGGGGATCCCGGTCATCTGCCACGAGTCCGACATGACGCCGGGCCTTGCCAATAAACTCAGCATACCGGCCGCCAGGGTCGTCTGCTGCAACTTCCCGGAGACCGTCAAGGACATTCCGAACGGCAAGGGTGTTCTCACGGGCACGCCGATTCGTCAGGAACTTCTGAAAGGATCAAAAGAGAAGGGACTTGCTTTTACGGGACTTAAGGGAGAGAAGCCCATCCTGATGGTCATCGGCGGATCTCTCGGAGCGGTAGCCGTCAACAATGCCGTCCGCGACGCTCTGCCGGAGCTCCTTGCTCATTTTGATGTGATTCATCTGTGCGGCAAGGGGAAAGTAGATGAGGGACTCTTAAATACAGAAGGCTATAAGCAGTACGAGTACATTTCCGAGGAGCTGCCGGATCTCTTTGCTGCAGCGGATATCGTGATCTCCCGCGCAGGGGCCAACGCCATCTGCGAACTTCTGGCGCTCAAGAAGCCAAATCTGCTCATCCCGCTCTCCGCCAAGGCCAGCCGCGGCGACCAGATTCTCAACGCGCACTCTTTTGAGAAGCAGGGTTTTTCGGTTGTCATGGAGGAAGAAGAGATCACAACTCTGAAGCTGTGTCAGGAAGTGGAGAAGCTCTATGAGAACCGCGAGACATATATCCATGCCATGGCCGGGAGCCGCCACACCGATGCGATCACCGTCATCACGGATCTCATTGAGAAGTACAGGAAGAAATAAGCTGTTCTGATCATAAAAAACACGGGGACGACGGTCCCCGTGTCAAAAAGAGTAATATCAGCTGCGTGGGCCATTCATGGTCATGGCCTGACGGAGAGCTTTGGAGAGCTGATCCGGGCAGGATGTGTTTTTGAAACCGCACTTGGTTCCTTCGAGCTTGTCCGCGACTTCATTAGCGTCCATACCTTCGACCAGACGGCCGATACCCTTTAGATTGCCGTTGCAGCCGCCCACAAAGGCGAGATTGTGGATCTTATTGTCCTCTGAAAGTTCAAATGAGATCAACTGAGAACATGTGCCGCTGGTTTTATACTGATATGTCATCTTTGACTCTCCTCCTGTAACATCAAAACAGATGAATGCGAGAGAAAGTATAGCACATAAGACCGGCTGTGTCTATTTCCATGAAAAAGGAGAATCTCAAAATGGAAAAAATCACAAGTTTTACTATCAATCACCTGAAACTTGAGCCGGGAGTCTATGTCTCCCGCAAGGACAGATACAAGGATGTTGTCATCACAACCTTCGATCTGCGCATGACAGCTCCCAATCGCGAGCCGGTCATGAATACGGCCGAGGTTCATACCATTGAGCATCTGGGAGCGACATTTCTTCGCAATGACCCGGATTTTAAGGATAAGACCGTCTACTTTGGACCTATGGGCTGCCGCACAGGGTTTTACATGCTATTGGCCGGCGACTATGATTCGAAGGACATTGTTCCGCTTGTGACTGCCATGTATGAGTTCATCCGTGATTTTGAGGGGGCTATCCCGGGAGCTGCCGCGCGCGACTGCGGCAACTATCTGGATCAGAATCTCTCTTCCGCCAAATGGTGGGCAAAGAGATATCTGGAAAATACGCTCTACGGGATCGACGAGGAGCACCTGGTCTATCCGGAGTGATCGGCAAAGAAGAACGGGGACGCACAAGGGACCAAAGGGGACGGTTCTCTTGGTCCCTGCAGACGATGAAAATGAAATCATGAGGTATATAGATGATGAAGATAGGTATTATTGGAGCCATGGACGTCGAGGTGGCGGAGCTGGTCTCTAAAGTCGTGGATGCGAAGACATTTACGCGGGCGGGAATGACATTTGTCGACGGCAAGATCGGCAAGACGCCGGTTGTCGTCGTGAAGTCAGGCGTCGGCAAGGTCAATGCCGGCATCTGTGTGCAGATTCTGGCGGATGTCTTCCAGGTGAGCCACGTCATCAATACGGGCGTGGCAGGTTCTCTCGACAACCGCATTGATGTTGGCGATATTGTTGTGTCGACGGATGCTGTTTATCACGATGTGGACGCCACGGTCTTCGGTTATCAGAAGGGAGAAGTTCCCCAACTGGGAACAGCCGCTTTCCCCGCTGACGAGGAACTGAGAAAGGCAGCGGTCGCGGCTGTCAGGGCGGCGGATCCGGATGTTCATGTCTTCGAGGGCCGCGTCGCGAGCGGAGATCAGTTTATTGCGAGCCGTGAGATCAAAAACGGCATCAAGGCAGATTTCGACGCCCTCTGCTGTGAGATGGAAGGATGCGCCATTGCGCAGGCGGCCTACGTCAATCACATTCCATTTGTCATTATCCGGGCAATTTCAGATAAGGCAGATGAGTCCGTGACCGTCTCCTACGACATTTTCGAGAAGAAGGCGGCCGAGCACTGCGCCCGCCTTGTTGAATATATGGTGACAAGATGAGACTTTTGGGAAGGACATGGAAGAACGGGCATGTTCTCCGCGATACGGTCGTGGAAGATACGACCGATGACACCCGCACACACAAGGTTTTTCACTGCCTCCACGAGGTCGTGATGGAGTTTGATCTGCCGGAGCCCATCTGGCTCGACAGTAATATCCGGGAGTTTCAGAAGCGGGCGAAGACGAAATTCAGTCAGGACAGTTTTGTCGAGGACATTCCTTTCGACTGGCTGGAGATCGAGATTATCGAGGAGTGAGGCGGCGGCTCTGCGGGGGTGGCCGGGACCAGTTATCCCGGCCGCTCCCACAGAAGAGCTTTTTTATGTTCTCTATTTTGAAAGGATACATAGTATGTACGATAAGATGACAAAGAGCGACATCGCCAAGATGCAGGCGGAGCTGGATGAGCGTATATTAAAGACACGCCATGAGATTCTTGATGACCTGAAGGAGGCCAAGGCCCAGGGAGACCTGAGTGAAAATTTTGAGTATCACGCAGCCAAGCAGGCTCGCGGCAAGAATGAGAGCCGCATCCGCTACCTGCAGGGTATGATTAACACAGCTATCATCATCGATGACGACAAAGCCGCCGACAAAGAGGGCGTTGTGGCCATGGACAAGCCGGTCGAAGTGTATTTTCCTGAGGACGACGAGACGGAGACATTCCGCATCGTGACCAGTATCCGCGGAAATTCCCTGGAGGGACTCATTTCCATCGAATCTCCTCTGGGCAAGGCACTCATGCACCACAAGGTCGGCGACACCGTTCATGTCAGGGTCGGTGATTCTGACGGCTACGACGTCGTGATCAGGAGCGTCGGCGAGATCATTGACGAAGCAGGCGACCAGATCCGCAGCTTCTGAGTCTCTTCGTTAAAATAACAGAGATTCCAGTCTTTTTTTGTTCATTCGTGCCATGGCTCATTTTTGACGGATCGGATATACTCTAATCATCAAAGAAAAAGAAAACGCCGGTCACAAAGAGCGGCACAAAGCAATGAAATACAAAAAAGAGATGGAGGAATATAACAATGGCAAGTCTCTCACTTCAGCACATCGATAAGACATATCCGAATGGCTTTAAGGCCGTTAAGGATTTCAACCTTGAAGTCGCAGATAAGGAATTCATCATCTTCGTCGGACCGTCTGGCTGCGGAAAGTCAACAACCCTTCGTATGATCGCAGGTCTTGAGGATATCACAGGTGGTACATTTAAGATTGACGGCAAGGTCATGAATGACGTCGAGCCGAAGGACCGTGATATCGCCATGGTCTTCCAGAACTACGCTCTGTATCCGCATATGACTGTTTATGATAACATGGCATTCGGACTTAAGCTCCGCAAGGTTCCCAAGGACGAGATCGACAAGGCTGTCCGTAACGCAGCTAAGATCCTCGACCTGGACAAGCTTCTCGAAAGAAAGCCGAAGGCTCTCTCCGGTGGCCAGAGACAGCGTGTTGCCATGGGCCGTGCTATTGTCCGTAACCCGAAGGTCTTCCTTATGGACGAGCCGCTGTCCAACCTGGATGCTAAGCTCCGTGTCCAGATGAGAACGGAGATCTCCAGACTTCATCAGAGACTTGGCGCAACCATCATCTACGTCACACATGACCAGACGGAGGCTATGACCCTTGGTACCAGAATCGTCGTCATGAAGGAAGGCGTTGTTCAGCAGATCGACTCCCCGCAGATGCTCTATGATCATCCGGTCAATGAGTTCGTCGCAGGATTCATCGGCTCTCCGCAGATGAATTTTATGGATGCAGATATTGTCAAAAAGGGCGATAAGTTGTATGCTAAGGTAGGCGGTGAAGAGATCGAGATTCCGGCTGACAAGGCGAAGAACCTCATCGCCAAGGGCTATGCAGGCAAGACCGTTGTCATGGGTATTCGTCCTGAGGATCTTCATGATGAGCCTGAGTTCCTTCAGAAGTATCCGAACTCCACCATCTCCGCACAGATCCGTGTTTACGAGCTCCTCGGCGCAGAAGTTTTCCTGTACTTCGATTTCGCAGGCGTTCAGATGACAGCCCGCGTCAATCCGCGCACAACCGCTCGCCGCGGCGATACTGTCAAGTTCTGCCTTGATATGAGCAAGACACATTACTTCGACAAAGAGACCACAATGACAATCACAGACTGATTGCTTTTGTGAACTAATTTCATTATTATAGAAAGCTTTCTCCTTTTGAGTTTATGGATAAGTGGGAAAAAGGCTGTCGCTCTTCTGGGCGGCAGTCTTTTTCTGTTCAGAGAAGCCAGCCTGATTTTCACAGGCCGCTATTGCGTGAAAAATGACTGAACAAATAAGATGGATCTCTTTGTATGTCGACGTATTCTCTAACCCAATGTTGGCATCTCCATTAGAAAATGGTAAAATTGCCCTAAAGAAAGGTGCGCGCAAATGCCTAAAATCAGAATGTCTGAAAATTGTTTTTTCTATCAGACTGCGCTACAATAATGTCGACATAACCGCGCAAAGGTGAAAACATGGCAAAAGATCTGGATACCTCACTCAGCGAGCTTGAGCATCTGACCGGACTCTCCCTCAGACTGGAGGGACTGAACGGGGAAAATGAGGCGGAAGCTCAGAAGAAGGTTGCGATGCTGGTGAGCGCCTACCGGGATAAGTACGACCGGACAAACTTTATCCGCAGGATGTTGACGGGAGAGATCGGCGGAAATGACCTCTACCTGTGGGCGGCCCATTTTCACATTGCAGACAAGGTGAGACGCGAAGTCTACGTTGTCGATGTGGATTCAAGTGATACGGAGACGGTGCTCACGATCCTTAAGCAGATGTTCGTAACAAATGGCGGTGATGTCGTCGCTTCTGTCGATGGACATAAGACGGTTTTGATAAAAGTGCTGACGGCAAGGGAGTCGCGGGAATCGATTGACAAGAGGGCAAAAGTGCTCGTGGATACTCTCAATACGGAGGCCATGGTCAAGGCAAGAGTTGGTCTGGGCCATCCGACAGAGTCCGTTGGCGAGCTGCAGGAGGCCTATCAGGAGGCATGCACATGTCTGGCGATTGGCTCCATTTTCTATCATGGGCAAACCCTCTTCACATACGATAAGCTTGGCATAGGAAGACTCATTTACCGGCTGCCGAACGACGTGTGCAAGTCCTTTCTCCACGAGGTCTGCAAGGATTTTGATATCACGACCCTCGATGACGAGTCCGTTTCCATTATCAATGCATTTTTCGAAAACAATCTGAATATTTCTGAGACGGCGAGGCACCTTTACGTGCACAGAAATACCCTGGTCTACCGCTTTGAGAAGCTGAAGGCTCTGACGGGCGTCGATCTCAGAAATTTTGACGAGGCGATGGAACTGAAGGTGGCCATGATGGTGGCCGATTATCTGAAAACAAAGGAGTGAATGAGTATGGTACTGCATGAACAAGGCGTGTTTTTGAGCAGCAAGGGACCGGTCGAGACAGGAAGCGTCCCGGCCGATGAGGCAAAAAAGGGAACCATGGCCTATGGGATTCTTTCGGCCCACAATACTTCCGGCAACATGACGGATCTCAGAATCAAGTTTGACGCACTGACATCTCACGATATCACATATGTCGGCATCATCCAGACGGCCCGCGCCTCCGGTCTTGAGAAGTTCCCCATTCCCTACGTCCTGACCAACTGTCACAACTCCCTGTGTGCGGTCGGCGGAACAATCAATGAAGATGATCATATGTTTGGCCTCTCTGCGGCCAGGAAATACGGCGGCGTCTACGTTCCTCCCATGCAGGCAGTCATCCACCAGTATGCCCGTGAGATGCTTGCAGGCGGCGGCAAGATGATTCTCGGATCCGACAGCCACACCCGCTACGGAGCGCTGGGCACCATGGCTATGGGCGAAGGTGGACCTGAGCTCGTCAAGCAGCTCCTGAATCGTACGTATGACATCAAGATGCCGGGCGTCGTTGCCGTCTATCTGACCGGGGAACTGCAGCCGGGCGTCGGTCCGCAGGATGTGGCCCTCGCCATTATCGGCGCTGTCTTCAAGAACGGCTATGTCAAAAACAAGGTCATGGAGTTTGTCGGACCCGGCGTCCACGCACTCACCATGGATGAGAGAATCGGCGTCGATGTCATGACAACCGAGACAACATGTCTTTCTTCGATCTGGGAGACAGATGAGAAGACGGAGGAGTTCCTCAGAATTCACGGCCGTCCGGAAGCCTACAAGTCCCTTTCTCCGGCTGAAGGCGCTTACTACGACGGCTGCATCGAGCTCAACTTAAGCGATGTGAAGCCGATGATCGCCATGCCTTATCATCCGTCCAATGTCTACACGATCGACGAGGTCCTCGACCATCCGTATGAGATCATGAAAGAGGCGGAGGAGCGCGCGAAAGTCTCCTTTGGCGATAAGGTCAATGTCGACCTCACGAGCAAGATTGACAAGGACGGCAACATCCACGTTGATCAGGGAATCATTGCCGGATGCGCAGGCGGCGGTTTTGAAAATATCTGCGACGCGGCGGATATCCTCCGCGGCAGCTCCATCGGCGCAGGACCATTTACTCTCGATGTCTACCCGGCTTCGATGCCCGTCTTCCAGCAGCTTGTGAAAAATGGCGTATTTGCTGATATCCTCGAGACCGGCGCCGTCGTCAAGACAGCATTTTGCGGACCGTGTTTCGGCGCAGGAGACACTCCGGCAAATAATGCATTTTCCATCAGACACTCAACGAGAAACTTCCCCAATCGCGAGGGCAGCAAGGTGCAGGAGGGACAGATTTCGTCCGTCGCCCTCATGGATGCGCGCTCGATCGCGGCGACAGCTGCCAACAAGGGCATCCTGACTTCCGCGCAGACATACCACGGCAGCTACACGCGCCCGGCTTACTTCTTTGACTCCAAGATCTACGAGAACCGTGTCTTCGACAGCCACGGCGTCGCAGATCCGGATTACGAGCTGGTCTTCGGACCCAACATCAAGGACTGGCCGACCATGCCGGCTCTCACTGACAACCTGGTTCTCAAGGTCGTCTCCGAGATCCACGACCCGGTCACAACAACCGATGAGCTCATTCCGTCCGGTGAGACTTCGTCCTACCGCTCCAATCCGCTGCGCCTGTCGGAGTTCGCTCTGTCCAGAAAGGATCCGGCTTACGTCGGACGTGCCAAAGAGGTGCAGAAGGGAGAGAAGGCCCGCGAAGCAGAGAAGGACATCGCAGAAGCGCTTCCGGAGATCCGCACAGTTCTTGCGACCATCAAAGCATCCTACCCGGATGTCGCCCCGGAAAATACCGGAATCGGCTCGACCATCTTCGCCGTGAAGCCCGGCGACGGCTCCGCCCGCGAGCAGGCAGCCTCCTGCCAGAAAGTCCTCGGCGGCTGGGCCAATATTGCAAATGAATACGCCACCAAGAGATATCGCAGCAACCTCATCAACTGGGGCATGCTTCCTTTCGTCATCCCGGCCGGCGATCTGCCATTTGCAAATGGCGACTATCTCTTCCTGCCGGGCATCAAAAAGGCCGTGATCGACAAGGCATCCACCATCGACGCCTATGTCGTCTCGGGTGAGGGACTGAAAAAGTTTGAGGTTTCCCTGGGAGATCTCACCGACGACGAGCGCGAGATCATCCTGGACGGCTGCCTCATCAACTACTACAGAGCAAGAAAGCAGTAAAAGCAACGTAAGCTGTCGCTTCATCAAAATCAAAAGGTCTTCCTTTGGGGGTCCATAATTTTCACCGCAAAAGCAGGCGGTAAAAATCGAAGGCGCCCGCAAGGAAGACCTTTTTGCTTCATTTTTGTGGGTTGAATTTCTTTCCTGTCATTTGCAAATTTAAGTTCCACCCCGAGGTGGAACTTACTCTTTCCGAAATCCCTGACATCTAGAGGTGGAATTTACTTCTTC
>OMTP01000280.1 GCA_900313955.1 uncultured Lachnospiraceae bacterium
GCCTTCTTCCGGAGCGCATTCGATTTTCGCCGCCTGCTTTTGCGGCGAAAATGACTAAGTGAAGGAAGAAGGCCTTTGTGCGAAGCGGCGAAGTGACCCACCCGTGAACAGTAACTTATTTTCAGCGCGTGTAGCCCTCGAGCGGCGGCATGCCGGGACGTCCGTGGCAGTTCTTGTACTTCTTGCCGGAACCGCATGGGCAGGGATCGTTCGGATAGATCTTCTTGGGCTTGATCACTGTGCCTGACTTCTTCTGCTCAAGGTAGAGTCTTCTGCGCTCCTCCTTGCTGAAGATATTGTCCCACTCAGGCAGGTTGTAGAGCCAGTCAGCTCTTGCATCAACCATGTTCTTATAGAGAAGCTGCTTGTCAAATCCAAGGTTGACAACCGTATCCTCGTCCATGGTCTCAATCGGGTTCTTATTGATGAGGGAGTCATTGATTCCATCGAGGAAGCCCACCATGACCTCGATGCTGACATGGAAGCGGTCAGCAAGGCCAATGACAGTTCCACTCACAACCTCATCCGGGTTTTGAAGAAGGATCTCATAGATGCCCTTCTCCACCTCAAAGTAATCCTGCCATAACTTCTGCAGTACCTTCTTGTCTGCATTTTTATCATAAGCCTTGGATCTCCACTGTCCAAGCAGGGTATTCGGATCTACATCCGTCTCTTCTTCCAGAAGCTCTTCGGGTGTCTGTGCCATAGTCTTTCTCTCCTTATTTCTTATCCTTGAAACTTCCTGTGCCGGACCTCTTCCGACACCGACGTCCCCATGTTAGCACATGTCCCCGCTCTTGACAATGCGAAAATTTGCCAATTCCATATGTATCCCAGGAAGCGTATAATAAACAGGAACCACATCAAAAACAAAGGTAACTGTTCAGCAGGCCTGACGAAGGCGCGATAAAAAAGCACTTCCGAAGTGGACCTTTGAGGGGGCGCTGAACGTCCAGTGGACGTTCGTTTAGCGCCGACCGAAGCGGAGCGTAGAGCCGCGGAGGAAGTGCTTTTTTATCGCACCTTTCCGTCGGGTCCTAAACAGTTACAAACAAAGAAAGGATTCTTATGAAAACTCCTAAATACAAGCGCGTCCTGGCTATGATCGCCATCTGCCTCATCCTGGCCATGTACATATCAACCTTCATCTTCGCCCTCATGAAGAGCAGCTTCGCAAAATCCATGTTCCGGGCGTCCCTCGCCTGTACGATCATCGTGCCGGTCTTCCTCTACGTCGCCCTCATGGTCGCCCGCCTGGTCCGCCCCAAAAAATCAGCCGTCGTCGATGGCGTCATCGTTTCCTCCTCTCTAACAGCCGGCGAGGGCATAGATTTTCTCCTCGCCGATCTTCGGAAGAACGGACTTATGCTCTTCACCTACAAGGCAGATGAAAATGCTTCCCTTCAGGATTATCTGACAGAACTTGCAGAGACAAACTCCTTCAAAAAGAGCCGCTACATCTATATCGACTCCTCCCGGGAAAATGTTCACCTGGCCCAGTCTCTTGGCTTTGCAGGCATCGACTGCAAAGACCCCGTCTCCTGCCGCCAGGCTCTCCGCTCCCTCGACATCCACGTCTGAGCTGCAACGTATTTTTCTTACTGCTCCGTGAAACTGTCGAGAACGGCCTCGAACTGTGCTGCAAAATTGTCTGCATTGTCGGGAGTTGTCCAGCCGCAGAACTGATAGTATTGGCTGTTTCCCTCGACAGCGGCGACACGATAGACAACAGCCTCGCCGGATGTCGAAGATGTCGCGCCGTCCGTCGTGCCGGTCCCCTGCGTCGCATCCGTCTCAGCCCCCGAACTCACAGTCGCCGAGAATGTAAACTCCCTGGCAGCAAAGCCGCTCGCGGTCAGGGTGCGCTCGGGTTGCTCCGTCAGGTTCTGGATTCCGGAGAAGACATGCCCCTCGAGAGGCACATAGTCATAGAGCACCTTATAGTAGTCAGCAAGAGATGTCACAGCCGAACCTGACTTGGGCTCTCCGTTCGAAACAAGAACAGCCGCCTCGTCGAGACTGCCCACCTGCAGCGGATAAGACTGGCCAATTCCACCTGTCGTGTCGATCTGACCAGAGAGGTCGGTCCATCCCGCCGGCATCTGAATCTTCTCCTTGCCGTCCGAACTGATAAAATCCTGCACCATCGGTGCTGACTCCGTCTCGGAAATCACAGACTCCGCCTCAGACGTCGAGGTCGCTGTCGATGAAGACACATTCTCCGGCACAGATTGGACTTCACTTATATACGAGGAAGCAGCCTCAGATGTCGAAACGGCCTCTGTTGAAGATGCGCCGCATCCCATAAGAAGGCCTGCCGCCAGTACGGAGGCTGACAGGCAGGCAAGAAAATCACATTTTCTCATAAACATTTCCTTAACGATAGATAACGTCTTCTCTTGCAGGACCGTTGGACACAATCGTGATCGGGAAGCCGATCTCTTTCTCGATGAACTTGACATAGTTCTGGGCATTTTTCGGAAGATCCTCAAACTTGTGGATGCCCTGAATGTCGCACTTCCAGCCCGGAAGTGTCTCCCAGACCGGCTTCGCTCTCTTGAGGACAGTCGTCGTCGGGAAGTCCTTTGTGACCTTGCCGTCGATCTCATAAGCGACGCAGACCGGAATCTCATCCCATGCACCCAGAGCATCGAGGACAGTCAGAGCCACATCGGTCGCACCCTGCATTCTGCATCCGTAGCGGGAAGCGACGCAGTCGTACCAGCCGACTCTTCTCGGGCGGCCTGTCGTGGCGCCGTACTCGCCGCCGTCGCCGCCGAGATTTCTCAGCTTGTCAGCGACATCGCCAAACTGCTCGGAGACGAACTCGCCTGCACCGACAGAGCTGGAATATGCCTTGGAGACAGCGACAACCTTCTTGATATCATAGGGAGGGAAGCCTGCGCCAATGGCACCATAACCCGCCAGAGTGGAAGAAGAAGTGACCATGGGGTAGATGCCGTGATCCGGATCCTTCATGGTTCCCAGCTGTCCCTCAATGAGAGCAGTCTTGCCTTCTTTTCTTGCTTCCCAGAGAAAAGCAGACGTATCTGCGACATACGGAGCGAGAATCTTCTTGTAGCCCTCAAGCTCCTCCATAATATCATCAACCTTGAGCTCTTCATGGTGATAGAGATACTTGAGCATGACATTCTTCTTCAAAACGATCTGCTCGACCTTCTCGCGCAGAGCATCCATATCCTCGAGCTCACTCACCTGGATGCCGAACTTGCCGAACTTGTCTGAGTAAAAGGGAGCGATGCCGGACTTTGTGGATCCGAAGGACTTGCCCGCGAGGCGGGCCTCCTCAAGAGTATCAAAGAGGACATGATAGCTCATGACCATCTGTGCTCTATTGGAAATGAGAAGCCTGGGAGCCGGAACGCCCCGATCCTCAATTGTCTTTAACTCCTCAGCGATCTTGGGGACGCTGAGAGCGACGCCGTTGCCGATGATATTTGTGATATTCTGGTGGAAGACACCGGACGGAAGGGTGTGAAGAGCAAACTTGCCATACTCATTTTTAATCGTATGACCCGCATTGGCACCGCCCTGGAAGCGGATGACGATATCGGCCTTGTCAGCCAGCATATCGGTGATCTTGCCCTTGCCTTCGTCTCCCCAGTTAGCTCCTACTACTGCTGTTACCATGAATATTCCTCCTTCATGCTCTTGGTATTGATATTCCATCTTCAAAGGAAAATGCGGACAAAGGAATCTCACTTTTGTCCGCTCTTTTTTCAAATCAAAGGATCACGGGCTGCCCGCGATAGAAAATGCATTTTCCGAATCCTCAGACGTCGATCTCCGCCTTCCAGCCCAGAACATCTTTATTTTCCTCAAGAACCGGATTCACGACCTCATTCAGATACTTAGTGACCTGATACGGTGCACGGCCGACATATTTTGCAAGGTCCATGGTCTTCTCAAGATCTTCCAGATTCATATGGAACATAGGATCTGCGGCAATGAGCTCAAGAAGCGGGTTGTCGCCGCCCTCTTCCTTGACGACCTTGGCCGCCTGCATGCTGAGCTCGCGGATTCTCTCGTGGAGAACCTGACGGTCACCACCGGCCTTGACGGCATCCATCATGATATTCTCTGTTGCCATGAAGGGCAGCTCAGCCATGAGATGCTTGCGGATTACCTTGGGATAGACGACGAGACCGTCGACGACATTGGCAACAAGGTCAAGGATACCATCTGCTGCAAGGAAGGCCTCCGGAACAGACAGGCGCTTGTTGGCGGAGTCATCGAGGGTTCTCTCAAACCACTGCACGCTGGATGTAATGGCCGGATTCATGGCGTCAGTCAGGACATAGCGGGACAGAGAACCAATTCTCTCGGATCTCATCGGATTTCTCTTGTAAGCCATGGCGGAAGAACCGATCTGTTTCTTCTCAAAGGGCTCCTCGATCTCCTTGGCGTGTTGAAGAAGACGAATGTCGTTGGAGAACTTGGTCGCACTCGCGGCGATGCCGGCGAGGACATTTAAGACTCTGGTGTCTATTTTTCTCGAGTAGGTCTGGCCGGAGACAGGATAGCAGCCCTGGAAGCCCATTTTCTCAGCGATCATGGGATCAAGCTCATCACACTTGTCCTGATCCCCATTGAAGAGTTCGAGGAAGGACGCCTGTGTACCGGTTGTGCCCTTGCAGCCAAGAAGGCGAAGTGAATTTCTTACGTAATCAAGATCCTGCAGGTCAATCATGAACTCATTGATCCACAATGTCGCGCGCTTGCCGACTGTCGTCGGCTGGGCCGGCTGATAATGTGTATAGGCAAGGCAGGGCAGATCCTTGTTGGCATCAGCGAACCTGGCCAGCTCACTGATGCAGTTGAGGAGCTTTCTGCGGATCAGATCAAGTGCGTCTCTCATGAGAATGATGTCAGTATTGTCTCCGACATAGCAGGAGGTTGCGCCGAGATGGATGATGCCTTTGGCCCTGGGGCACTGAAGTCCATAAGCATAGACGTGAGACATGACGTCGTGGCGGACTTCTTTCTCGCGTCTTTTTGCATCTTCATAGTTGATGTCATCGGCATGAGCCTTAAGCTCTGCAATCTGCTCATCGGTGATATTCAGTCCCAGTTCCTTCTCGGTCTCAGCCAGGGCAATCCAAAGCTTTCTCCAGGTGCGGAACTTTCTGTCAGGAGAAAAGATCTCCTGCATCTCGGGGCTTGCATACCGCTCTGAGAGCGGGCTAACATATCTGTCATTACTCATGATTTATTTTAACCATCCTTTTTTGTAAAACGACTGCTGCACGGACGCCGTTTCCATGGAACCGACATCCGAACCCATCATACACTACACTATCGCCTTTTTCAATGAATTTATGTAACTGTTCAGGACCCGACGGAAAGGTGGTTACAGTTCACGGGGCACCCCGGCGCGGAGCACAAAGGCCTTCTTCCGGAGCGC
>OMTP01000186.1 GCA_900313955.1 uncultured Lachnospiraceae bacterium
CTCCTAAATTACATTTGGGTTGGAAAAACGCTCATTACTAAACTCGCCGTACATTTTCCGCAATATTTTTTCTACTGATATCACAACGCTTGATGCGATACTCTTTCTGAATCTCGTATATCTTCTGATTAAACTCCTTCTCCGACATGGTAAGCGATGATATTTCATCCCCAACATGACCATCCTTATCAATAATGGCAATAACAGTTTCCACCGTAGGCTTACCGTCATTCATTGCCGGTCTTGTTACCACACGTATCTTTATATCCGTATCAGCCGGGATGATATACTTCATATCACTCGCATATATGCCATAGCGCTTGGCTTCGTATAATGCATTGCTATGACCGATTGCATGAAAGAAGGAATAATTATCGCTAACTGTCTTAAGTTTCCCATTTTCTACAAATGCTTTAATCGCCTTATACTGTGCATTCAGTTCTTTGTCCTGCGCCTTCAGATATTCGAACTTCGCATTCAGCTCAAATACCAGCTCCGCTACTTCTTCCACGCTCTTGCCATACCCAACCTCCAGCCTATGGCATAATTCCTTATATCGTTCAAAATCATCTTTATATTCGCTGTAACCATAAGCATCATAAAGGCAAGCCCGAACCATGTATCTTTTCATTTCCTGATATATGGATGTAATTGGTTTGTACTCCTTCATAAGGCTTCGGACATCTTTTCTTTCCTGCGATATCTGCTTACGAAGCTCAATGATTTTTTCCATTGCCATGTTTGCATGATCATTTCCACCGGAATAATGTCTGACCAGCTTATAAACATACCCGACATTTTTAAGCTCATCCGCCATCTTCTGCATCTGCCAGTTATCCCACCTAGCTTCACTCCATGGATTTCTGCCAAGACGAAGAAGATGTACCGCTTCCTGTTTTTCCTCTTTTGACATATCCTTATATGCCTTCATTTTCTTTGGCACGATATTTGCCATCTCTTGCGGCATAACCGCAGAATAATAATCCCCTGCAACAACAGGCTTAAAGGGATCATATTTTGAATCCAGCCTTTTCTTGATTGCTGATATTGAGTAGTTTTCTCCAAGCTGTCCACTTCGAAGTGCAAACGGCATTTCCTCTGTCTGCAACGTGATATTACGCCCCACATTCACAATAAGGCCTACGCTTCTTAGATACGCGATAAATGCATCAAACTCATCCGTCTGCTCGATGGCAATGTCAACAAGTTCCCGAAGCATCATCTTCCGCTGCGGAAAAGGGAGCGGATCTTTTACCTTTTCCTTCTTCCATGTCTCATTTGGAGTAAACCCATATTTTTCAGCCAGCTTATTTACTTCCACTTCCATCACCTGACGCATAAAGGATTTATCCATATGAATCTTTTTGCCGTCCAAGCCCACAGTATTTATGATGAAATGAATATGCAGGTTCTCTGTATTGGTATGAACTGCATACACAACCTGATGCTTAGGGAATATACTCTCCATCAGTTCGTTTAAAAGCTCCATAAGCTTTGCAGCGTTCTTAGAATCTGACTCTGAAGCATCAAGAGAAATAATTCCATGTGTTGCCACTCTGCCATCAAGCTTTCCGTAAAACTCTTTTATCTGCATCATTTCATCTGTAGCATGGGAAATATCAGATATATGCCTGCATCCCACATAAAGACCTGCCACTGTCTTGATCTCATTCGTAACATAGGTAAGCTCATTCCCCAGCTGATTTGCATTAGCTATATTTAGCGGAACACCGGTCTTTTCAGGATTCTCAATATAATCAATGGAATCCGATATCTGCGCTGCCGCACTTCTTGTTGAACTACCGGCTTTTACATTCCATACCTTAACAACGATTCCTTTTGCCATCGCTACCTCCTAAAAAAAGGACCGCCCATAAAGGACGGTCCCAACTGCTATGCCAGCTTTTCGTATTCCGATAAAACCTGTATGGTAATATCTTCTCTTAAGGTCTGTGCCATCGGGAAACAAATGTCTTTGTATTCACCCTTCTGGTTCTCCCTTGACGGGAAGCCCACAAAAAGCTGTCCATCATCCTTTCGCTCCAAAACCCTGATTCCACATACCACAAAGTCTCCATCCAATGTGATACTTCCGTACGCTTTACAGCTATCGGTGGAATCTGACTTTTTGAGTCTGACTTCCGTTACCTGCATGTAGCACTCCTCCTTATCTGCCCTTTCCGCGCTTCGGAGCAGGTTTTGCTTCGCTCGCGGCCTCTGTCTGGGTCGCTTCCTGAGAAGCCTCCTGGGCTTGATTCTGCTCCTGCGCCTGCTTTTCCACCTGTGCGTTATACTCATCAATTACCGCTCCGGTGATGTGAGCATATAATTCCTTGCTAAGTGGGAAAGCCAAATCCTCATATGATCCATCTGACTTTGCTCTGGAAGGGAACGCCACAAAATTGTGGCCGTTCTTATCCTCCATCACTCTTACTCCACGAACTGCAAATGCTCCGTCAAGTGCGAAGCTACCGATTGCCTTTACCGCATTGTCGGTATTGAGCAAATTAAGTCTTACTTCTGATACCTGCATAACACTTCCTCCTATCTGCGTGTGTGGCGAGGACGGTTGCCCTCTGCTACCGGTTCAACTGACATGTTCTCGGCACCTGCTGCTTTCTTAATCTCTTCCATCGTTGTGTCAGCAAGAGACAATGTCTTCTTGGCTGCATCGAAACGATAAACATGATCTGAAAGCTGTTCCTCCTCGGATACCTGAGTGCCATTTACCTCTCTTACCATCTCGGATAAGGTCTCCGGTGTACCCATATCGGTACTTACCGCAATAACCTCATGCACAGAAGAAGGTAAGATATAAAGATCGGTTCCGACCTTCTTGGAAAGTTCAGAAAGTGCATCTTCATAAAACATGGATGCTGCACCGTTGACCTTTGCTGCATTGGAGATAATGTACATCTGCTGTGTCGGAGGCATTTCCTCAAACATCACGTCTGCCATCTCCGCAGGCATTCCATCTTTTCCAAACATCTCTCTCATAACTTCATTCATGGACTGGATTGTTACCGGAAGGATCTCCTTGGTGTTTGCAACAGCAAGTTCATGAAGGTCATCCGCAGTCACTCCCCACATAGCCATGTGCTCATTACGGATGGTAATGGTTGCAGTACCTTCCGAATCGCGACCGATCATCACCTTATAGATAAGGGATAAATCCTCTTTCTCCTTATGCGGAATCTGTGAAAGCAGCTTCGCATTACGCTGAGTGTTTACAGCCACCATAACGATGTTGCTCTTCACAAACTCAAAGTCCTGAAACTTCTCAGCGATATTGCCGAACTCTTCCGGTGCTTTGATATTGGATACCACTGTATGAGTGATCTGATCCATGATAGCATCCAGATCCTTGCCTTCCTCGTACTGCTTGAAATAGCCATCAAGGTAAACATTCGGAGCAATGTTGCTGTCCTCCGGAGTTACTGTAATCCCGTGAAGCACAAGACCATTGTTCTTCTCCACTTCATGGGAGCGGATCTGTGCGCCCTTGTACTCTTCCGGCAAACGCTCCGGAATAGTCATCAACGCATAATCCTGAAATTCAGAAAAATTAAGCATGTTTCTTCTCCTTTCTCTCCTTATTTTTCTTTGCAGCAATGAGTGTGTCGTATGCTAAAACCGCTGCTCTGTTGTTAGCATTCTTTTCGTAGTCAACGACTACATTTGTGTTGGTTACAAAATCCATAGCTTTTTCCTCCTTCTAAAATTTTTGTTGGATTTGTTCCTACACCTTACATTTGGGTTGGAAAAATCCTTATTACTAAACTGAGGCAAAATTTTTATCTGCTTTTTTTCTTTACCGGAATCTGGGTCTCTGATTCTTCCGGCATTTCCTGCTTTGTTTCCAACTCCGCAAGCTTTTCATCAATCTTTGTTACCAGTTCATTTGCTGTATTCTTTATAAGTTCCAGATTCTCTTTAAGTTCTGAAACTTCACGATCTTTGCTCCAGCCGGTTATATATCCAAAGCTGTAATCACCGGTATCAAGCCCCAGCATTCCTGCTACCCAAAATGCAGTACTCTCAGCCTGAATCTCCTTACTCTGCTTGTCCCACTTATCTTCTTTACTGCCATGACCATA
>OMTP01000265.1 GCA_900313955.1 uncultured Lachnospiraceae bacterium
AAGGAAGAAGGCCTTTGTGCGAAGCGGCGAAGTGACCCACCCGTGAACAGTAACCTTTTTATGCGCCGATGCAGAGCATAGATTCCCCCGGAATTTCAAATAAAGAAAAATGGGGCGGGCAGGAGAAGGAGGAAGCTTGAAATTAACAGAACTGAAGGGCGTCGGCCCCAAGACGGAAGCCCTCTTTGAGAAAATAGGCATTCTGACGGTTGAGGACCTGATTCACGACTACCCCATGCACTACGAGCGGTACGAGGAGCCGGTGCCGATTGGGAGCCTCAAAGAGGCGAGCGGCAGCGACAAGATCGCCGTACGGGGCACCGTCATGCGGCCGGTCGCAGTGCAGACCTGCGGCGGAGGCTATGGTCGAAGCGGCGGCACAGGGGCAGGCGGCGGAGCAGGAGCAGGCCGCGGCAGAACAGCCTTCCACACCGACATCTCCGACGGGACCGGCACCATCAAGGTCATCTGGTTCAATGCCCCCTACATAAGGAGCACCGTGCATGTGGGCGACACCTGTATCCTGCGCGGCTGCATCAGCCAGAAGGGACGGACGCTCAGCATCACCCACCCGGAAGTCTTCACGGAAGAAGCCTATAAGAAACAGCTTCGTCACCTGATCCCCGTCTATTCCCTCACCAAAGGTCTGTCCGGCAAAACCGTGGCCAAAGCCGTCTTTGAGGCCCTCCTCATTCCCCAGTTCACGGAAGAATTCCTGCCGGAGGGGCTCCTTAAGGAGCTGGGCCTCATGGGAGAGAGAGAAGCCCTGACAAAGATTCATTTTCCGGCGACGGAGGAAGAGTTCACAGGGGCAAGAAAAAGAATCGCCTTCGATGAAGCTTTCCTCTTCGTTTTACTCATGCATAAGCTGGGGGAGGCGGCAAGAGGGAGCGAGGGCGCATTTTCCATGGAAAAGACATGGGATGCGGAGGAGATCATCGCCTCTTTGCCCTACGACCTCACGGGAGCGCAGAAGAGGGTCTGGAAGGAAATCGAAGAGGACCTGACAAAGGAGACACCCATGCAGCGCCTCATCCAGGGCGACGTCGGCTCAGGCAAGACCATTCTGGCTTTTCTCGCCATGGCCATGTGCGCCTCCAACGGGGCCCAGAGCGCTCTGATGGCCCCGACGGAAGTCCTCGCGCAGCAGCACTATGAGAAACTGAAAAAGCTTGTGGAGGAGGCTGGTCTTGCAAATGTCCGCCCGGCTCTCCTCACGGGCTCCATGAAAGCAAAAGAGAAGAGAGAAGTCCGTCGGAAAATGGCCGCGGGCGAGGTCAACGCTCTTGTCGGCACGCACGCCCTCTTCTCGGAGGGGGTTGAGATGCAAAAATTAGCCCTCGTCATCACGGACGAGCAGCACCGCTTCGGCGTCCTGCAGAGGAAGGCCCTCATGGACAAGGGCCTCTGCGTCCACTCCATGGTCATGAGCGCGACGCCCATCCCCCGCACGCTGGCCGTCACCTTCTACGGCGACTTCGACCTGTCCGTCCTCGACGAGAAGCCAAAGAAGCGCCTCCCCATCAAGAACGCCGTCGTCGACGAGCACTGGTACCCAAACGCCGTCCGTTTTGTGCAAAAAGAAGTCGCCTCGGGCCGCCAGGCCTACGTCATCTGTCCCATGATCGAGCCGAACGAGGAGTTCGACGGGGCGGCCGTGACGACGGAAATAAGGCGCCTTGCGGACATGCTCCCCGACGTGAAGATCGGCCTTCTCCACGGCCGGATGAGTCCAAAGGACAAAAACGCCGTCATGGAGTCTATGAAAAGGGGAGAAATCGATGTCCTTGTCTCCACGACAGTCGTCGAAGTCGGCGTCGACGTCCCCAACGCCACGGTCATGCTCATCGAAAATGCCGAGCGGTTCGGCCTCGCCCAGCTCCACCAGCTGCGCGGCCGTGTGGGACGCGGGGAAAACCAGTCCTACTGCATTTTTATGGCTCACAAGTCCACAAAGAAGACCATGGAGCGCCTGAAGATCCTTCAGGAATCCAACGACGGCTTCGAGATCGCCGAGAAAGATCTGAAGCTGCGCGGTCCCGGCGACCCGGCCGGTATCCGCCAGAGCGGTGAGCTGGGCTTCGCCCTTCTCGACATGTCCACCGACCGCGACGTCATGGCTCTTGCCGCCCGCGCCGCTTCCCGCGCCCTTGCTCCGTCGTCCCCCTTCTCCCCGGGAGAGAATCCCCCGCTGGAGAAAAAGTTCGCGGAGTATGCCCGCAGGCAGGAGGAAAACATCATCCTCTGAAAAAATCAGTGTACTTCCGTCGAATTTTATGATAAAATGGCTGTAAATAGGTAGCAATTTGTTTATTTTTTGCTACAAGCAAACGAAGATCCGGAGGCATGCCATAACTCATGAATATAGGAATAATCGCCCACAACAGTAAAAGA
This sequence comes from uncultured Lachnospiraceae bacterium, assembly GCA_900313955.1. GTDB lineage: Bacteria > Bacillota > Clostridia > Lachnospirales > Lachnospiraceae > Chordicoccus. The sequence continues at coordinate 2,395 of OMTP01000265.1, forward strand.
ACACTGATCGAAGACTTCTGCATCGCCTATAAGGGAATTCTCTCCCGCCATGATATCTATGCGACCGGTACGACCGGGAGGAGAATCGAGGAGGTGACCTCTCTGCGCGTCCACAAGTTCCTGCCCGGATCTCTGGGCGGCGACAAGCAGTTCACAGAGATGATCGAGAGAGGCGCCATGGATATGGTGATCTTCTTCTACAACCCCAACATGATTGATCAGAGGGAGCCTGACGTCGGCACAATCGTCGCGGCCTGCGACAGCAACACCATCCCGGTCGCCACCAATATCGCCACAGCGGAGATGCTGATTCTCGGCCTCGGTCGCGGCGACCTGGACTGGAGAATTGGAATGAGGAGCGGAGACGAGTAAATGAGAGTTATCGCAGGAACTGCGCGCTCCATGCCCCTGCGCACGGTCAAGGGCATGGACGTCCGTCCTACGACGGACCGCACCAAGGAGACACTTTTCAACATCATACAGACCTATATCCCCGGCGGCCGCTTTCTCGACCTCTACGCGGGATCTGGCTCCATCGGCATCGAGGCCCTGAGCCGGGGCGCAAAAGAAGCCGTCTTCGTCGAGAAGGCCCGCGCTTCCCAGGAACTGATTCTGGAGAATCTGACATTTACAAAGCTCATTGACCGGGCGACCCTCCTCAAGGGAGACGTCCAGTCCGTTCTGCCACGTCTCGAGGGAGGAGAGCCCTTCGACGTCATTTTCATGGATCCGCCCTTTGAGCACATGCTGGAGAAAGAGACTCTGACCTTTCTTTCGGGCAGCCATCTGCCGGCGGAGGACGGCATCGTTGTCGTCGAGGCCAGGCCGGGGACGGATTTTTCCTATCTCCCGGATCTTGGCTTTGAAGTCGTCAAAGAGAGAGTCTACACGAGGAGCGAGCACATCTTCCTTCGAAAGAAGACGGGGGAGAACCAATGAGCAGGGCAGTCTATCCAGGAACGTTTGATCCAGTGACCTATGGACACATTGACATCATTGTCCGCGCGGCCCAGCAGTTCGAGCATGTGACCATGGGCGTTTTGCGCAATTCGGCAAAAACTCCGTTGTTTTCTACAGAAGAACGTGTTAAGATACTTGAAGAAGTTACGAAAGATATTCCCAACGTTTCTGTCACGTCTTTTGATGGACTGTCCGTCGACTTTGCCCGTCTGTCTCATGCCCGGGTGATTATCCGCGGTCTGAGAGCGGTCACGGATTTTGAATATGAGCTGCAGATGGCGCAGACCAACCGAGTTCTGGCACCGGATGTTGATACAATGTTTCTGACCACGAGCCTCTCTTATGCTTATCTGAGCTCGACGACCGTCCGGGAAGTGGCATTTCTGCATGAAGATGTCAGCAAGTTTGTACCCCCTTACGTGGCGGAGAGACTTCAGGAAAAAATCGAAGATCTGGAGAGGAAGCGCCGCGAGAGCGGTCTTCTTTCAGATAACAAATAAAGGAGAATGAGAAAAAATGGCCAGCAGAATCGAGCAGATTATTGAAGAGATCGAAGAATATATTGACAGCTGTAAGTTTCAGCCGCTGTCGACGACGAAGATCGTTGTCAACAAGGAAGAGCTCGAGGAGCTCTTAAGGGAACTCCGACTTAAGACTCCGGATGAGATCAAGAGATATCAGAAGATCATTTCCAATAAGGATGCGATTCTGGCAGATGCCCAGGCCAAGGCAGACAGTATTGTCGCCAATGCCGAGGCCAAGGCCAAGGAGCTGGTCAGCCAGCATGAGGTCATGCAGCAGGCGTACGCTCAGGCCAATGACACGATCAACAAGGCCAACCATGAGGCCCAGGGAATTCTGGATTCCGCGACGCAGGACGCCAACAACATCCGCATGTCGGCCATCACCTACACGGACGATATGCTTGCCAATGTGGGCAACATTCTGGGAACAACCATCGACGATGTGGGCAGCCGCTACAATGCGCTGATGACGTCGCTGCAGGGTGCTTTCAATACAGTGAAGCAGAATCGCCAGGAATTATCTCCGCAGACATCCCATGAGGCAGTTCCATCCCAGCCGGTTCCGGAGGCAGCGGAGGATGTCTCCGATGGCGATGAGGATTACGACCTGGATGACTTTAATGATGATGACTTTGATGACGGTGATGATGAGTAAAAAATGACGGTTTTTCCGTCTTTGAGGGATGTTCATTGCGGTGAGCGTCCCTTTTCTTACGTTTACAGGAAAATGAAGAAAAGGAGAATAGTAGAATGGGAGTACTTGATGGTTTACAGCCAGCTGGCGTATTTAAATTTTTTGAAGAAATTGAACAGATTCCGAGAGGATCGGGCAACACGGCCGCGATGAAGGACTACCTCCTTGACTTTGCCGAAAAGAGAGGTCTTCGCGCGGAGAGCGATGACAGTGGCAATGTCGTGATCTTCGCCGACGGCACAGAGGGCCGCGAGGCTGCCTCTCCGGTCATTCTGCAGGGTCATATGGATATGGTCTGCCAGAAGCGCCCGGGTTCCGAGCATGATTTCACAAAGGATCCGATTGATCTTGTCGTGAAAGATGACGTGATCTGCGCCTCCGACACGTCCCTCGGCGGAGATGACGGTATCGCCTGCGCCTATATGCTGGCCATTCTTGATGACGCCGCCATTTCCCATCCGCCTCTCGAGTGCATCTTCACCAATGACGAAGAAATCGGCCTCCTCGGCGCCACGAATTTTGACTGCACAAAACTCAGCGGCCGCCGCATGATCAACCTCGACTCCGAGGACGAGGGCATTTTCACTTGTGGATGCGCAGGTGGAGCCCGCGTCGACACGGTTCTTCCGATTAAGAGAATGCGTATGAAGGGGCTGCCTGTTCTCATCGAGGTGAGCGGCCTCCTCGGCGGCCACTCCGGTCAGATGATCGACACCTACCGCGCCAATGCGGACAAGCTCATGGGACGCTTCCTCTACGCCCTCGGCAACCGCATGGGATATTCCCTCGAGAGTGTCGCGGGTGGAGACAAGGACAACGCCATTCCGACTTCATGCAAGGCGCACATTGTTGTCGATCCTGAGGATTATCCGATTGTCGTGACCTACTCCGAGGAGTTTGAGAAGGAACTCAGAGATGAGTTTGCGGGGATCGACGAGGGAATTCATATCCATTTGGAGAAGGGCAATGCCCATAAGATGGACGTCATGGATCTGGACAGCCAGGATCACGTCATTCTCATGATGCTTGCAGCTCCCTACGGCGTCCGCAAGATGAGCGGCGAGATCGAGGGGCTTGTCGAGACTTCCTGCAATCTGGGAATCGTCCGCAGCGGCAAGGAGGAGTTTGCCTGCACATGCTCCGTCCGCAGCAGCAAGGTCTCCGCAAAGAAGGGCCTCATCGACGAGATCCGGGCCCTGTCTGAGATGATGGGCGGCAGCGTCCGCACGGTCGGCGACTATCCGGCCTGGGAGTACAGAGAGGAGTCGCCTCTGCGCGACACCATGATGGACGTCTACAACGAGATGTACGGAGAGGATCCCGTCATCAACGTCATTCATGCGGGTCTCGAGTGCGGCCTCTTCTATCAGAGAATCGCGGATATCGACGCCGTGTCCATCGGGCCGGATATGAACGATATCCACACCTACAATGAGACTCTGTCCATTCCTTCTGTCCAGAGAGTCTGGGACTTCCTCTTAAATGTCCTTGCAAGGCTCTGATTTTACACGGAGTTTTTGGATTCATGGAGACATTTCTCTGGAAGGAGCTTCTCGACCCCTACGAGCAGGCGGTCCTGGAGCTTCTGACCAAATTTAACAATATTGAGAGGGAGTACAAGAAGAAGGGACTCTACTCGCCGATTGAGAGTGTCGACGGCCGCGTCAAGTCGGTCGCCAGCATTCTCGACAAGATGCAGAGAAAAAACATTTCCTTCGAGGACCTGGAGGAGAAGGTCGAGGACCTGGCGGGCATCCGCATTATCTGCCAGTTCGTCGAGGATATTGATGCGGTTGTCCGGCTCATTTCCAGAAGGACGGATATGGAAATCCGCGAGGAGCGCGATTATCTGACCCGGCAGAAGGCCAGCGGCTACCGCAGCTTCCACGTCATCGTCTGGTATACGGTCAACACGGTGGGCGGACCCAAGAAACTGCAGGTGGAGATTCAGATTCGGACCATGGCCATGAACTTCTGGGCCACTACAGAGCACGAGCTGCAGTACAAGTACAAGGGAGAGCTGCCCGAACATGTGACGCGGGAGCTGACCCGGGCGGCCGATGCGGTCACGGTTCTCGACGACGTCATGAGCCATGTGCGCAGCGAGATCATGGACGCGCAGACGCAGAGCACGCTCAGGCTCAACCTGGTCAAGGAGATCCTGGGCAATATCGAGGGCCTCTATCACGCGGAGAACAAGCGCGAGGCCATCAAGGTCCAGAAGGAATTTTACCGCATCTATCAGATGGACAACATGGATGAGCTCGAGAGATTCGCCAAACAGCTGGACATTCTCTCTGAGGGCTCGCGCGCCCAGTCCGTGGAACATATTGTCAGGCACCTGTGAGAGAGGATACCTATGGAACTTCCGTCATCCTATGTGGAACAAATGAAGATGCTGCTCGGTGAAAACTATCCTGCCTACCAGGATAGTTTTTCTGTGTCTCCCGCAAAGGGACTGCGGGTCAATGAGCTCAAAATTTCGGTCGATGATTTTCTGAAAATGTGGACCGTGGGGGGACGTCCCTCCCTTAAGAAAATTCCATGGACCCACGATGGCTTTTATCTCCCTGAGGAAGAAAATGCGGCCAAACTGGCTTTTTATGCTGCCGGCCTCTATTATCTGTCGGACCCTTCTGCCATGGGGCCGGCCGAGTTTCTGCCTGTCCGTCCGGGGGATCGCGTGCTGGATCTGTGCGCCTCTCCCGGCGGCAAGACGGTCGAACTTGCGGCTAAGCTCAAAGGACAGGGGCTTCTCTACTCCAACGATATTTCTGCCAGCCGGGCGAAAATTCTCAAGAAAAATATGGAGAGACACGGAATTGCAAACGCCTATGTGACGGCCGAGGATCCAAAGAAGCTGGCCGGCTTTTTCCGCGGCTTTTTTGATGCGATTCTGGTCGACGCCCCCTGCTCGGGGGAGGGCATGTTCCGCAGCCAGCCCTCCATGGTCCGCTACTGGGAGGAACACGGGCCGGAAGAGTACGCGCCCATCCAGCAGGACCTGCTCGAGGACGCCTGTGCCATGCTCGCTCCCGGCGGTTTTCTCGTCTATTCGACCTGCACATTTTCCCCGATGGAGGACGAGGACCAGGTCCTGGCTTTCCTTGCCCGTCACGGCGACATGGAGGCCTGTCCCCTGCCGTCTGTTCCCGGTTTTTCCCACCTCATCCGCGGCGGAGAAGAACTCCCCTTTGTTCGTTTCTACCCGCACAGGCTGCGCGGCGAGGGTCAGTTTGCGGCTCTTCTCCGCAAAAAGGGCGACCGTCCCATCCATCCCGCCAAAAAGGCGCTCGCCTGGGCCCGGGGGGAAGAGGAGTACCTGCTTCCCGCATCCCACCTGCCTGTCCCCGGCCTTCACTACCTTATGACCGGCCTCCACACAGGCACCCGCGGCAAGTACCGCTTCGAGCCGTCCCAGGCCTTCGCCATGGCTCTTTGTCCTTGGGACTGGCCCGACGTCCTTCCTCTCGCCTGGGCTGACCCCCGCGTGGCCCAGTACCTGCGCGGAGAGACATTGCTCCTTGAAGACAGTGAAGTGAAGAGTGTGCCCAAAAAAGACAAGAAAGACACCCTCGTCACCGCTGGTGGCTATCCTCTGGGTTTCGGCCGCAGAAGCGGCGTCCGCCTCAAGAACCTCCGCCCCGCCGGCTGGATCTGAACAGTACCTTTTTCGGTTCCAGTTCACGGGTGGATCACTTCGGCGCTTCGTGAAATGTAACCTTTTTCGGTTACAGTTCACACGTCAGCCAGAAGAGCGACTGGAAAGCGCTTCCGGAGTGGACCTATAGGGGATGTCCACGGAGGAAGC